>CAYOUP010000362.1:0-3324 GCA_964407125.1 uncultured Hyphomicrobiaceae bacterium
AATCCTTTGTAATATCTTCCTCAATATAGGAGTTGGCTGGCAATCCGTCAAAAAATTCACCTTCATTTTTCCGATTCATGTATCTGAATGTGATGGGGATGAGGGTTGAATCGACGTACCTGGCCGATATCGATCCAACAGGTTTGCCATGGGTATCATCTCCGACCAGGTATATTTCGAATGGCCGGCCCAGGTCAGTAAGGCCCAATAAGCCATTAATTACCAGTTCGCTGGCTGAAGCAGACCTCGAAGTGGTAATAAAGAAAACCCTTTCAGGGGTGGGGGTCATCATGTACTCAACATCCAGGAATGGCCTGGTCAGGTTCCGTTCAGATTTCTGGTCATTGTACTCCAGCTTGACAAAGTCCCGTTTAATGGCATATTCCCCGGCAATAAGGCTCCCCAGGTGTTGGGCAACATCTACTTGTCCCCCGGGATTATACCGCAGATCCACAACAATGTCATCGATCTGATTATCCTGAAATTCCTTAAAAACGGCATCAAGTTCTTCCACAGAGGGTACCAGGAAATGCTGGTAAACCAGGTAGCCGACCTTGATGTCATTGACATTGATAATATCATTGTAGAGGACGGAATTTATATCCACAATCTGCTTCTCAATGTCCAGGTTTATAGTCTGCCCGCCCGGCTTTCTGAAAGTAAAAGAATTCATCACGCCCATCTCATTATCACCGAGCAGGCTGTCAAGGTTGGTCTCGTTTGTAATGTTCTCACCATTGATGCTCAGGATTTGCCAGCCCCTCTCAACTCCCTGATCTTCTGCTGGTGAATCATTGTAAACCCAACCTGTCCACAGGCTTCCCCCAGTATCACCAATCAGGCCAATCCCGTGACCGATATATTCTCCCTTGTTATAATACATGTCATATTCTTCTGTTGACATGACATAACTCCATCTGTCCGTAGGACTGTAACGCAGGGCATCAAGCAGGGCGTTCAGGGAATGATAATCATCAGGATTTACGACTGGCATGGTCTCGTACCAGAGATACCATTCTTTCATTACTTCATACAGGACACTTTTGGTAAGTTTATTCTGCTCCGGATTAAGGATATCCCTCTCACAGGTGATTAGCAGGAAGGCTATACAAACCACCAGCAATCCGTGGATTAAACGATATGGTTTAATTATTCTCATCTTGTATTAAATCAAACGGAGTTTTTCAACTAATATTCCTATAACAATTAACGATAAACCGATGAGAGAGGTTACATAAATTGTCTCGCCTACGAAATAATGTATAAAGACCAGCGAAAGGAAGGGAGCTATATATACAAGATTACTGATTTTGTCGTTGCTCGCAGTATACCTCATGGCCTTGATCCAAAGTAAAAATGTGATACCCATCTCGAATATGCCGGCATATACAGCCAGCATAACACCGCTTCTATCCAGGTTACGAAAATCATTGAAAATCAAGATAAACAGGGTAATGTATAGGGATGCAAAGAAGAAGTTAAGCAATAACTGCAGGGTTTCATTCATGCCTTTTTTGACATTGTATATCCAGTAAAGCGACCAAATCAGTGAACTGCCGGCCGCCAGCATGACCCCAAGAGGTTCCTTGAAGGCCAGACGGCCGGGTTCTCCCTGGGAGGAGATGAAGTAAACACCGATAAAACTGATGAACAGGGCTATGAAGCTTTTGTAGGAAATTTTTTGTTTGAGCAGTATTACCGAGAGGAATACCAGGACAATGGGCCAGACCATATTCAGGGGCTGGGCCACCTGGGCAGGTAATATCTCGTAGGCCTTAAAAAGCACCAGGTAGTAGGCAAAGGGACTGAGGGCGCCCATTAATGCGGAAAAGGCAAGATCCTTCTTTCCCAGAGACCTCAGTTGTTTCAGAGTGCCCCTTAAAAGATTGATAATTAACAGAATAAGCAGGGAAGTCCAGGTTGCAAAGAACAGAAACTGGATGAAGTTAATATGCTGCAGGCCAACTTTGAAGGCCGAGGCTACGGTAGACCAGAAAAAGATGGCTGTGCCTGCATATAAATATGCCTTTGTTTGATTTGTCACGGCATCTGATTTTATATCAGATCGAACCCGGTGTAAGGTTGGAGCATTTCAGGGATTATTATGCCATCCGCTGTCTGGTTATTCTCAAGCAAGGCGGCCACTATCCGCGGCAGGGCAAGGGCGCTTCCGTTCAGGGTATGTGCCAGTTGTGTTTTCTTGTCACCCTCGTCTTTGAACCTGAGTTTCAGCCGGTTTGCCTGATAGGATTCAAAGTTGGAAACAGAACTGACTTCGAGCCATTTTCCCTGTGCGGCTGCATAGACCTCAAAATCATAGGTCAGGGAGGAAGTAAAACTGATATCACCACCACATAATCTCATAACACGATAGGGTATGCCAAGTTTGACAATGAGACCTTCTATATGGGAAGCCATTTCCTCGAGTGTCCTGTAAGAATGGTCAGGATGCACGATTTGAACAATCTCCACCTTGTCGAACTGGTGAAGCCGGTTCAGTCCCCGTACATCTTTCCCCCAGGATCCTGCCTCCCTTCTAAAACAGGGCGTATAAGCCGTATATTTTACCGGCAGGTCTTTCGCCCTGAGGATCTGGTCCCTGAAGATATTGGTTACCGGGACCTCAGCGGTTGGAATGAGGTAATAATCGTCTGACTGGATATGGTACATCTGTCCCTCCTTATCGGGAAGTTGTCCTGTTCCAAACCCTGAGTCTTCATTTACCATCAGGGGAGGCAGCACCTCTTTGTAACCGGCTGCAATATTTTCATCCAGGAAAAAATTGATCAGGGCTCTCTGCAGCTTTGCCCCTTTACCTTTGTATACGGGGAAGCCTGCGCCTGTGAGTTTGTTACCAAGCTCAAAATCAATGATATCATAACGCGAGATCAGGTCCCAATGGGGCACTGAGCCGGCTGCCAAAATAGGTAGTTTGCCACCTTCCCTTATCTTTTCATTGTCGGCTTCTCCTTTTCCTTGTGGGACTGAACCATGGGGGATATTGGGGACCTGTACCAGGAGTTCCTGCAGGGATGAAATGGTTTTTTGCTGGGCCTGCTGAAGTTCTTTGATCTCTTCTTTTAATCGGACAGTGGCTTCTTTTGCCTCATCTGCTGCCGCTTTTTTACCCTCCTTGTAGAGTGCGCCGATCTCTTTTGATCTGGCATTCAGTTCTGCCTGCAAATTATCCTGTTTTACCTGGAGGGACCTTCGCTCGTTGTCTTCGCTGATAATGGCATCAATGATCTCAACCTGGTGGAAATTTTTAACTTTTAATCTTTCGATCAGATGGTCCCGCTGCTCACGGATAAAGGAGATCGACAA
>CAYOUP010000363.1:0-3290 GCA_964407125.1 uncultured Hyphomicrobiaceae bacterium
TCCTTGCCGTCACGGATGCGCAAGAATCCCGCACATTGCTCGAAAGCTTTCGGCCCGAGCCGGGCGACCTTGAGGAGTTCCTTGCGCGTCTGGAATGGGCCATTCTGGTTGCGGTGGTCGACGACGGCCTGAGCGAGCGACGATCCGAGACCGGAAACGCGGGCGAGCAGAGGCGCCGATGCCATATTGAGATCGACTCCGACCGCATTCACCGCATCCTCGACCACGGCGTCCAGCGCCTTGGCCAGCCGGGCCTGATCGACATCGTGCTGATACTGGCCCACGCCGATGGATTTTGGATCGATCTTCACAAGCTCCGCAAGCGGGTCCTGCAGGCGGCGCGCAATTGAGACCGCCCCGCGCAGCGAGACGTCGAGCCCCGGAAACTCCGCCGAGGCAGCGGCCGACGCCGAATACACCGACGCGCCCGCTTCGCTGACGACGATCTTGATCGGCTTGGGCGCAGGCATCAGTGAGAGCATGTCGGCCACTAGCTTGTCCGTCTCGCGGCTGCCGGTGCCATTGCCGATCGCGATCAGCTCGACCTTGTGCTTGCGGATAAGCCCGGCAAGCGCGGCTTGTGCGCCTCTCACATCATTACGTGGCTGGAACGGATAGATCGTATCGGTGTCGAGCAGCTTGCCGGTGCTGTCCACCACGGCAACCTTGACGCCGGTGCGGATGCCCGGATCGAGGCCCATCGTCGCCCGCGAACCGGCAGGTGCGGCCAGCAGAAGGTCTTTCAGATTGCGCGCAAAGACGCGGATCGCCTCTTCCTCGGCGCGTTCGCGTATTTCCGTCATCAGATCGAGCGACAACCCCAGCGAAAGCTTCACCTTCCAGGCCCACTTTGCCACGCCGGTCAGCCATTCATCACCCGCCCCGCCATTGGTCTTGATGTCATATTCGTTGCAGATCATCCGCTCGACAGGCTTGATCGCGCTGGTGTCATCCTCATCGACATCGAGGTCCAGCGAAATGATCTCCTCATTGCGCGCGCGCAGCATGGCGAGGGCACGGTGGCTCGGAATGTCACGCCAGTTTTCCGTATGATTGAAATAGTCGGAGAATTTCGCGCCTTCCTCTTCCTTGCCCTTGGCAACACGCGCCTTGAGCACCGAACGCTCTTTCATGTGATTGCGCAGTTTGCCGACGAGATTGGCATTTTCGGAGAACGTCTCGGTCAGAATATCGCGCGCGCCATCCAGAGCTGCCTTCGTGTCAGCGACTTCATCGGTCAGGAACTGTTCGGCAATCTTTGCGGGATCGATCCTGTGATCGGCGAGTATCCTCTCGGCAAGCGGTTCCAGCCCCTTCTCGCGGGCGATCTGCGCGCGTGTGCGCCGTTTCGGCTTGAAGGGCAGATACAGGTCTTCCAGCTCAGCCTTGGTCTGCACGGAAGCGATCTTGCGTGTCAGCTCATCGGTCAGCTTGCCCTGCGACTCGATGCTGTCGAGCACCGTTTTACGCCGGGCGTCGAGTTCACGCAGATAACCGAGCCGTTCTTCAAGGTCGCGAAGCTGGCTGTCATCCAGACCGCCTGTCACTTCCTTGCGGTATCGCGCGATGAAGGGAACGGTCGAACCTTCATCGAGCAATGTCACGGCAGCGGCGACCTGCTGAGGTCTTGCCGAAATTTCACCTGCGATAATCTGGGAAATGCGATCTGGGTTCGGAGCCATTTCAGTCCTGAGAATCAATTGCGGATTCGGAGAGGATAGGGATGCGGAGTGGCGCTGCCAAGATGGCGCGGAGGTTGTAGTCATCGCACGGAGCGCGTAATGGCCGGCTGCACTCACCTGCATAGTCACTGCATACAAGAGATCATGAAAGGGTCACAAAGCCTGACAATGACGTGAGAATGCCTTTCCAGCGGCGTGTTTTGTGCCATTTATAAACGAAATACTGTGCAACTTGTACAAGCAGAACCATAAATACAGGGGCAGGAAATACATGTCGATGAAATCACTCATCGCCGCCTGCATTGCATTTGCTGCATATATTTTGATGACTGTGTTGCCGGCCAGCGCACAGACTGCTCAGGACGACTATGCGCGTCTGTTGAAGACCTATGTTCATCGCTCCGCTGATGGCGTTAACCTCGTGGATTACGCATCCTGGCAGAAGAACGATGCGGACCGCGCGGCGCTTAGCGGCTATCTTGAATATCTGCATAAGCAGAAACCATCGCAAATGCCGCGCGACGAAGCCTTTGTCTTCTGGATCAATCTCTATAATGCGGCGACGCTGAATGCGGTTCTGGAAAACTATCCGGTTGATTCCATTCGCGACATCAAGAGCGAGGGAACCAGCCTTCTGGACTTCAAGGCCTTTTTTGGCCCCTGGCGCACCAAACTGACGACGATCGAGGGCGAGAAACATTCGCTTGATGACATCGAGCACGACATTATCCGGCCGACCTATAAGGATGCGCGCTCACATTATGCTCTCAACTGCGCTTCGCTCGGTTGCCCGAACCTGAAATTGACACCATGGCGGGCCGAAACGCTGGAAGCCGATCTGGAGGCTGCGGCGGTGGAGTTCATAAATCATCCGCGCGGCGTAAAGGTGCAGCCTGACGGCGCTCTGATGGTGTCCAGCATCTATGAATGGTTCAGGGAAGATTTCGGCGATTCCGATCGGGCGGTCATCGCGCATTTGAGGAAATATGCAAAGCCGGAGCTGGCCGCAAAACTGAAAGGCCGGCCAAGGATTGGCGGTCATAGTTACGACTGGAGCCTGAACGAACAAACCAGCAGTACGGCTGTTCATTGACAGTGGGTGGTTTGCCGGGAAAGTAAATTTCTTCGTGCAAATTTTCGCCCCTCGAAATGAGCAACAGCCAGGCGGCGTGAAGCGGATGGTTTCATAATCGGGAAGACGTTGGTCTCCTCCTGCCAACAGCTTTCTGCCAGCCATTGCTTTCACGCCGCCATTCGCTTAATCTGCCCGCACTCGGCACATCGAATTGCACCCGTAGCTCAGCTGGATAGAGCGTTGGATTCCGAGTCCAAAGGCCACAGGTTCGAATCCTGTCGGGTGCGCCATTCCACATTTCCCTCTTTGAAAGTCCTCTAACACCTTGAAAGGTATAGAGATATCCGGGGTTCGAAACCCGTTTTCGCGGTGGTAGGGCAATCTGCTGGTGAAGGCCAGTTTCAGCACGGTTTTCTTGTGCTCTAATTGGCCAGAATCCCATAGTTTCCAAGGGTTTGCGAGGAATCGAAAGGCGAGTTCGAACATTTCGTCAAAGGGGGCGACCGGGCCGGAGCCAATCTCCAGCTTTTCGG
>CAYOUP010000364.1:0-3289 GCA_964407125.1 uncultured Hyphomicrobiaceae bacterium
TATGATCATTGGGCGGATGAAGGCGCAGATGGCTGGGCCTATGCCGATGTGCTCCCCTATTTCAAACGCCTGGAAGACTGGCATGATGGCGGGCATGGCGGCGATCCAGACTGGCGCGGAAAAGGCGGCCCGCTTCATGTGACGCGCGGACCGCGCAAGAACCCTCTCTATCATGCTTTCGTCGAAGCGGGCGCCGAAGCCGGTTTCGAGCTTACCGACGATTATAATGGCGAGAAACAGGAAGGCTTCGGGCCGATGGAGCAGACTGTCTGGCAGGGAAGGCGCTGGTCCACCGCGAATGCCTATCTGAAGCCCGCGCTGAAGCGCTCCAACGTGGATTTCATTCGCTGCTTTGCGCGGCGCATCCTGATCGAGAACAGCCGTGCCATTGGGGTCGAGATCAGCCGTGGCGGGTGCGTCCAGGCAGTGCGCGCACGCCGTGAGGTGATCCTCGCGGCTTCGGCGATCAATTCGCCCAAGCTGCTCATGCTTTCAGGTATTGGCCCGGCGCAGCATCTGGCGGAACACGGCATCGACATTGTCGCGGACCGCCCAGGCGTTGGCCAGAATTTGCAGGACCATCTGGAGCTTTATATCCAGCAGGCTTGCACACAGCCAATCACGCTTTACAAGCACTGGAACCTGATCGGCAAAGCGCTCGCCGGTGCCGAATGGCTGTTCTTCAAGACCGGGCTCGGTGCGTCCAACCAGTTCGAGAGCGCCGCCTTTGTGCGCTCGCGGGCGGGCATTGCCTATCCCGATATCCAGTTTCACTTTCTGCCCTTCGCCGTCCGCTATGACGGCAAAGCGGCAGCGGAGGGGCATGGTTTTCAGGCCCATGTCGGTCCGATGCTTTCGCCATCGCGTGGCGAGATCACCTTGAAATCCGCCGAGCCGAAGGAGGCTCCGCGCATTCAGTTCCGTTACATGAGCCACGAGCAGGACTGGATTGACTTCCGCCACTGTATCCGATTGACGCGGGAAATTTTTGCGCAAAAAGCGTTCGATCCCTATCGCGGCAAGGAAATCCAGCCCGGCAGCGCCGTACAGTCGGACGAAGACCTCGACGGCTTTATACGTGAGCACGCAGAAAGCGCCTATCACCCTTGTGGTACCTGCCGGATGGGCCGCCCAAATGATGCGATGGCGGTGGTCGATCCGCAATGCCGCGTGATCGGCGTCGATGCCTTGCGAGTGGCCGACAGCTCGATTTTTCCACGCATCACCAACGGCAATATCAATGCGCCTTCAATCATGGTCGGCGAAAAAGCTGCCGATCATGTGCTGGGTCGCCCGCCGCTATCGCGCGTCAATGCCGAGCCATGGATCAATCCACGGTGGCGTGTTTCGAGCCGTTGATGATCACGACCTTCTGATCCGAAAGCCAGACAACGCGGAATACGCGCCCGGACGCACTAAAGGCTCGCGGAGATATGAACCCCGGAGCCTTTAAAGTCTTGTTCGCTATTTGCTTGAGGGCAGCTCTGCCGGCATATAGGCCGTCACTTCCAGACTGGTGTCTGTCGAAGCGACTGTCGGCTTATGCCATGATTTTTTCTGCATTCGCACCTCCCATGCTATCCCGGTTGCGGATTGCAACACCGTTTTACTTTATGCGTTACAAGTATAAGTATTTGCACCGTATGCTCATAGCCAAAACGGGCGTCACGCCACGGCATCGGGGTCACAAAGCCGTTGCCTCTGTGGAATCGGTTTCCTGTCTTGCCAGACGTTCGGTTGATGACGCAGAGGCAACAACGCTGGGTTTGTCAGACTGACGATGCCGGAATTTCGCGGCAAAAAAGTCAAGGAAGGTCCTGACCTTGGGCGAGATATGACGCGATGACGGGAACAATGCCCAGATCGCAGTATCGCCCGCAACATCGTACTCTTCCAGCACGGGGACGAGCTTTCCATCCTGAATGACATCTTTTGTCTTCATGCTGGAAATTCGGACAATCCCAAGTCCATTCATGGCGGCTTCGATCAGCATCTCGGTACTGTTGCTTGAGAGCATGCCGCTGACGCGGACCGCCTGATCGGCATCTCCATTCGTAAAGTGCCAGACCGAATTATCGCCCAGAACGAGGCAATTATGACTGGTGAGATCGTTAGGGGTCGAGGGTCGGCCGTGTTGTTCGAGATATTCCGGCGAGGCCAGGATACGGTATTTATCGGGTACAAGCTTCTTGGCGATCAACTGACTGTCAGGAAGCGGTCCTGTGCGGATCGCAACGTCATATCCTTCTTCCAGGATATCGACAATCCGGTCCGTCAGATACAGATCGATCGAGACCTGCGGGTATGTTTTCTGAAACTCGCAAATGCCCGGCCGCACCGAGCGGCCCAAGGCTGCCGGAGCCGTTACACGAAGCGTTCCGCGCGGATGCGTGGACGATTCCGCCAGCGTCTCGCGGACCTCGTCTATCTCCGCCAGGATGCGATCCACCGAACGAAGAAGCATTGCTCCCTCCTCAGTAATACGGATCATGCGGGTGTTTCGGTCAAAAAGCCGGACACCAAGAGAGTTTTCCAGCGTCTGGAGCCTTTTGCTCACATTGCCGGGTGTCATTTCCAGTTCGGATGCGGCAGCAGAAATATTCCGTAGCATAGCGACACGGGCGAAAACCCGCATTCCATGGACATCCATCAAAGATCCTCCCAGATATCATTACGGCTTGATATCGTTCTGGATATCGTTTTCGAATTTTCCTGATTATCGGCATTGTATACAGTAGACTTCGATCTGCCCATGAACTTAACGCTCCCCAATTGGCACATGGGCTTGGTCTACTTCGATGCCATATTATTTGATATAATAACTTTATCATGGATTTTTGCCAACTTCGTGATTTTTTGTATGCATGCAAATGCATAGTTTTCGTTATTATGGCAATTCAGGCTGTTCAATTTTCAACATTATGCTGCTCGGCCGATACATCGCCACCACGCCCAAAACTGCAAAATCCTTTCTGCAGCATTGAAACCTATATTCAGCACGATCTGAAAACTCAGGGCAGAGCGTTAATCGGGCCTGACGGCAAAGCCAGCATTCAAATCGGCCCGGAGGAGGCTGCAGGCGACCCGGCCTATCGCGATTTCCTGATGGCGCATGAGTGCTGCCATCATTTGCGCGGGCATCTTGAGCGTCTCCAAAGGAAAGAACGCAAAAAGACCCTTCTGGATCTTTCCTTTGTCAATCGGAGCATCGAACTGGATGCAGATTGTTGTGCCGCTGTAGCGCTTGAGCGAACGGGACACCACAGGGCTATCCGCGAAGCGGCGAGGC
>CAYOUP010000365.1:0-3282 GCA_964407125.1 uncultured Hyphomicrobiaceae bacterium
ACTCACTACTTTTCAGTCCACCATATTGAACCCAATCAACCTGTGGGTGTTTTTCAAGGTATTCAGCAACCGCCAATGCATTTTCGCAATGCCTTTCCATCCGGAGGCTCAAGGTCTCCAGTCCCTGCAAGATCTGAAATGCTCCCAGGGCGGACAAGGCTGATCCGGTGTTTCTAAGCGCAACGGTACGCACCCTGCCAATATAGGCTGCAGGTCCGAATGCTTCGGTATATACCACTCCATGATAGGATGGTTCGGGTGTATTCAGCATGGGAAAGCGCTTTTTATGTTTTTCCCAGGGAAATTGGCCGGAATCTACGATCACTCCACCCAATGTTGTACCATGACCCCCAATGTATTTCGTCAGGGAATGAACAACAATATCCGCACCATATTCAATGGGGTTGATTAAAACCGGGGTGGCCACGGTATTATCAATAATTACCGGCACCCCTCTGGCATGAGCTGCCTTTGCTATTTTCTCTATATCCGTAATATTACCTGCCGGGTTACCTATTGTTTCACAAAACACAGCTTTTGTCTTGTCGTCAATTAATTTAGCAATGTCCTTCGCCTCAGAGGTTTCTGCAAACTTTACTTCGATGCCCTGACCGGGGAGCATGTGAGCAAATAGTGTATAGGTCCCTCCATACAATTGGGGAGTAGAAATAATATTATCACCGGCCACAGCAATATTAAGAATGGAGTAATTTATGGCAGCGCTTCCGGCACTAACACATAAAGCGGCAACTCCGCCTTCCAATGCTGCAAGTCTCTGTTCCAGCACATCAACCGTAGGATTCATGATCCGGCTGTAAATATTTCCAGTAACGGCCAGATTGAACAAATCGGCTCCATGCTGGGCATTGTCAAACTCATAAGCAACGGTTTGATATATGGGGACTGCAACTGATTTCGTAGTGGGTTCAGATTGATATCCACCATGAATGGAGATGGTTTCTTTTTTCATTATATGAATAAACATAAGATACAATGTAATGGAATCCAAACTGTAATGACTTGTATTTAAGTGAATAAAGGAAGATTATAAATAAGGGAACGCATGAATAATCCACTCTCCCGGTCATTCAGGAATTACTAATCAGAGATTTTATGAATTGCGTCTTAATAAATAATGAAAAGACGCATTCGGGTATTTAAGATCCTAAAATATCAGCGGGTTTAAAATGATAGCCTATTTCAAAACTGATCCAAAATATCACTTCTTAGTCCCTGTATTTTTCAAACCAGGATAATATTCTGGGAGATACATCCATTAATAACTTTGGTTCTCGGGGACCGTGAGGAGTTCGTGGATACACGATCATTTCCGTATCTACTCCTTTCATTTTGAGAGCATTGTAGAATTCCTGGCCCTGTGTGAAAGGAACCCTCAGATCATTTGCACCATGAATGACCTGCGTCGGAGTTTCAACATTTTGAAAATAGTACATTGCCGAATGCCTTTCGTACTCTTTATAGTTTTCCCAGAAGGGCTTTCCTCCCATGTGGGCTACAAGATAATCCGTAATATCAGTTGTGGTGGTCATACTGATTAAATTTGGCAAACCTGCCCCCATGCTGGCTGCTTTGAAGCGCTTCGTTTGTGAAACGATCCAACTGGTCATATATCCACCATAGCTCCAGCCCATTACAAATTGTTGATCACTATCTGCAATACCCATTTTTAGTACATAATCTACACCACTCATAAGGTCATCATAATCTCCATATCCCCAATCTTTCACATTTGCATATCGGAAATCTTTACCGTATCCGCTACTCCCCCTTGGATTGGGTCGCAGTACGATATACCCTTTTTGAGCAAATAATTGTGTCATGTATATGCCGGGCTGACCGGTGTAACTTTTACTAAATACCCCAGCAGGACCTCCATGAACCTGTAAAACGACAGGGTACTGTTTGCCTATCTCATAACCAAGGGGGTAGGTTAATATCCCTTCTATGGGGGTGCCATCTGAAGATTTCCAGGTGATCAGTTCTGTTTTACCGTATTTTCCTGGATCAAAATCACTGTTAATACCAGTCAATTGTTTTGGGTTTTTCCCCTGGAGGTCCGTAATGAAAACTTCCTCAGGCTGGTCTGGTTCCTCATAAACATATGACATAAGGTCTGCCTCGCTGCTAATGGAAAAGCTGCTGCTGGTGCCATTTAATGAAGTCAAGACAGGAATATCAAAAGCTGAAGAATTGGGTATTTCATTTTCATCCGAATACCTTTCGGAAGATGGAATGGCAAATATTGTACGCGATGTCTTAGCGCTCTCAGCGACAAAAACATACTTTCCATCCTTACTCCATGATATGATCTGCCCATTACGATCTGGGGTTTGAATAAATGCTTCAACTTGCCCTCCTGAAAAAGAAACCACATATATATCAGAAAGGCCTATAATTTCCGGTTTCCCTCCATGTGATTCAAATGCGATCCATTGTCCATCCGGAGAAAATTTTGGGTTTATATCCCTGCCTGGCCTTCTAACTACTTGTCTAATAGCACCGCTATCTGCCGGAATAGTAGAAATATCTGATTCAAGAAAATTCCAATTAAGCCTGGGATCGGGAGCGTAGGAGAATGCAATGGTTTTACCATCAGGGGACCAGCTTAATGCATTGACATGGAATGCTCCAGAAGTGAGTTGTTGAATAGTACAATTTTCTGCTTCCAGAGGTACTGTGTAAATATGATTGTATTTGAAATCCTGATCCACCAGGATCACATCTCTTTTTTCTTTTTTATTTTTTTCTTCCTCCTCTGTATCCGGATCTTTCATCAGGAACCCAATTCTATCACCATCCGGCGACCATTGAAAAGAAGTTACTCCAGTCTTTGTATCCGTGAGCTGTTCCGCTTCTCCACCCATAAGTCGCATCACAAAAAGTTGGTTTTTATCACCGGAGCGATTGGATAGAAAAGCAATTTTCTCGCTGTCTGGTGAGAACCGGGGGGATGTTGAAGATTTTTCTCCACGGGTGTATTGTACGTTGAAAGCCCCATCAACAGAAGCAACCCAGATCTGGCTGTTATATTCAGATTTCTCACCGTCCATCATCGCCTCCCTCACTATATAGGCAACATATCGCCCATCGGGAGAGCAATTGGTTTCGGTGATGTTTTTATACCTCATTATACTTTCGGCTGTCCAATGGTCCTGGCCCAGAAGACCTTGGACATGGATAATAATGAATAGTGCTGGGAGAAATGTGTATTTCCTCATATGATTTAGATTTAGATTCATGAAAATTAAGTAATCAAATGGA
>CAYOUP010000366.1:0-1802 GCA_964407125.1 uncultured Hyphomicrobiaceae bacterium
TGAAGCGGGGCCGTAATCCTTAGCTGCGCCCTTCAGTAGTTTAAGGCGACGCTACAATTTCCAAACATTTCAATTGTCCGGAAAAATATAACAAACTAGATAGTTACCATCTGCGATATGACCGATTGGATATAGATGCGACCGAAACGGGACGCTGACCGGACGAAGGAGAAAATTCTTCTGGCAGCTTACAAGGAATTTGCCGCGAATGGCTTTGAGGGCGCGCGCGTTGATACGATTGCTGAGCGCGCGGAAGCCAATAAGCGCATGATCTACCACTATTTCGAGCATAAGGAGGGGCTGTTCCGGGCTGTCATGGAACGCGCCTATGAGGAGATCAGATCGCGCGAGCAGGAATTGAACATGGACGGCCGCGATCCGGAGGAAGCGATCCGCGAACTCGTCGCCTTCACCTTCAACTACTTCTTTGAATGTCCGGAATTCATCCGCCTGCTGAATAATGAAAATCTTTACGAAGCCGAGCATATTCGCTCATCCAAGGTGATCGCTGAGCTGCATTCGCCCTTTGTCGATCAGCTCCGTTATGTTCTGGCGCGAGGCGTGAAAAAGGGTGTCTTCCGGTCCGACACCGATCCGGTTCAGCTCTATATAACCATTGCCGGACTGAGCTATTTCTATTTCTCGAATGCAAAGACGCTGGGCGTTATTTTCCGCCGTGACCTGCTGTCGAAACAGGCGCGTAATGAGCGGCTGAAGCACATTACGAATGTGGTCATTGATTATCTGAAAACTGCCTGAGCCACGGCAAGCCATCAAGACTAATATATCGCCAAATCCCCGATTGCATTTCGGGCTTGACGCTGTAATATTCGAAGGCGCAATATGTAACGAACTAGTTAGTTATAAAGTTGGGAGGAAAACATGACACTACGCAAGTGGCTTTCAACCGCTGTGATGGCGGCCGCGTTCGCCATACCGGCAGCGAGCACGGCGTTTGCCGATTGGAAACCGGAAAAGCCGATCCGCATCATCGTTCCCTGGGGCGCAGGCGGCTCCACCGACCAGCTTGCCCGCGTTCTGCAAGGTGAGCTTGAAGAAGCGCTTGGCCAGAAGGTTATCGTCGTCAATCAGACGGGCGGCGCCGGTGCTGTCGGCACGAAGGCAGCCTGGGAAGCGGACAAGGACGGATATACATGGGCGGCAGGCGCGGCCTGGGATCTGGGCACCTATGTCGTAACCGGCGCGCTCGATGCAAAGATTCAGGACTGGAACCTCTTCCTGGCCACGGCCAACTACATGGTTCTGGCTGTAAATCCTGACTCCAAGCTCCAGTCGGTCGAGGCCGTGAAAGAAGCGATGAACAGCGATCCTTCCTCCGTCACCATCGCGACGGCAGGCATCAACTCGTCGGGCGGCATGGCTGCGGAGATGCTGAAAGCGGCAACGGGCGGCGACTACAAGATGGTCACCTATGATGGCGGCAATCCCGCTGTGCAGGCTGCCGTTGCGCATGAAACCGAACTGACCACACAGCTCGTCGCTGAAGAATATGAAATGCTCCGCGCAGGCCGTATCAAGCCGCTTGCCGCATTCACGCCGGAAGCCGTTGAAGTTCCGGATGTCGGCACGGTGCCTTCGATACTCGATACGCTGCCCGACGCGACGACGGCTTACGTTCTGTTCGGCATCTGGGCACCGAAAGGCGTTCCGGATGAGGTTATCGAGACGATGGGCAAGATCTGGGATACCAAGATCAAGAATTCCCAGGCGCTGAAGGACTATGCCAAGTCGAAGGCGCAGGCCGTGAAGGTCATGTGGGGTGACGAAGCCGCCAAGGCCGG
>CAYOUP010000366.1:1902-3265 GCA_964407125.1 uncultured Hyphomicrobiaceae bacterium
CTCATCTTTTTCCTGATCGGCGTTTACATGGTGATCGAAGGCATCGGCATGCCCGGTCCGGACGAAGTTGCCTTCATAGAGAAAGGCGGGGAGCCCGGACGCGTGCCGATCTTCGTTGGCACGGTCATCGCCCTGTTCTCCCTGATCCTCATTGTGCAGGCCATCCGCGATGGCGGCTACAGGCTGCTGCAAGCCGGTACGGTTAACGGGGACATGCGCAAGGGCATTCTTCGTTCATCCCTCGCCGCGATCGGATGTTCGGCCTATGCGGTCGGTCTACTGGGCGCAAGGATCGGCGGCTGGCATGTGCCATATGAATATGCAACGGTGCTGTTCATCGCCCTGTTTATCGTCGGTTTCGACTGGCAGGATGCGCGCGAATATGGAGCGGCGCGCTGGGCGGGGATAGAGCGGCGCTGGCCTGATTTCGCACGGAACCTTCGCAGCAGTGCAGGGGAAAGCACCGCTTCGATCGCCCCTTATCTGTGGCTGATCGCAATGGCCTTGCTTCAGGCCGCCATCATGACCGCGGCCATAACCTATCTGTTCGAGCAGGAATTTTACGTCACCATGCCGTAAGGCAGTGGCGCGGGTGCGAGGGATCGCATCCTTTCAAGGGCAATGCCGATGGAATTCATATCGGAAATTTTCGGATATCTGGGCACGACGGCCGGATTCGTTCTGACCTCGACGGCCAAGTTCAGCACCGGCACCATGCTGCTGCTGGTGCTTGGCGGCACGCTGCTCGGGATCTGTATCGGCATGCTCCCCGGCCTGACGGCGACGATGGGCGTGGCGCTGCTGACGACGCTGACCTACCGGATGGAGTCCGATCAGGCGCTGATGGTTCTGATCTGTCTTTATGTCGGGGCGATCTATGGCGGCAGCCGAACGGCGATCCTGCTCAACATTCCCGGCACACCCGCCAATGCGGCGACCACGATGGACGGCTATCCGCTTGCGAAGATGGGCAAGGCGGGGCCTGCCATGGGGGTCGCGACGAGCGGCTCATTCCTCGGTACGCTGATCGGAATCTTCTTTCTGGCGACCATTGCGCCGATACTGGCCGAATACGCCCTGCAATTCCAGACCCATGAATTCCTGTGGCTGACGCTGTTCGGCATTCTCGTCTCCGGCCAGTTGACCGCGCTCGACGATCCGCTGAAGGGCTGGATCGCGGGGTTTCTCGGGCTTGGTGTCGCCATGATCGGTCAGGAAAAGCTCTATATGACCGACCGCTTCACCTATGGCTTCACCGAAATGCAGTCCGGCATCAATCTGATCCCGGCCATGGTCGGCGCATTCGGTTTTTCCGAAGTCATCAGCGTGATGTATGCGCGGCGGGCCGAGATCGTGAAGGCGT
>CAYOUP010000367.1:0-3217 GCA_964407125.1 uncultured Hyphomicrobiaceae bacterium
TCATTGAATTTAGAAGACATGGCGTTCATGGCGTAGAAGATCACCGAGAGCGTCCAGACCAACTCCTCGCCGCCGCCTGCAAACATCACGTCCTGCTTGCCCCACTGGATCATCTCCGCCGCATTGCCGATGCAGTGCGCCGAGGTCGAGCAGGCCGAAGAGATCGAGTAGTTGATCCCTTTGATGTGGAACGGCGTGGCCAGAGTGGCCGAGTTGGTCGAGCACATCGACTTCGGCACCTCGAAGGGGCCGACCTTCTTCGGTCCCTTCGTGCGCGTCGTGTCGGCGGCTTGAACGATGGCGTGTGTCGAGGGACCGCCCGAGCCCATGACCAGACCCGTGCGCTCATGTGAAATTTCGGCGGGTTCCAGGCCTGAATCCTGGATCGCCTGCTCCATGGCGATGTAGTTCCACGCCGCACCTGCTCCCATGAAGCGGCGGACCTTGCGGTCGAGCGCAGTCTCCCAATCCAGGGTCGGAGCACCGTGAACGTGGCAACGGAAACCGAGCTCGGCATATTTTTCTGCCCGGACAATGCCCGGACGGGCTTCCCGCAGCGATTCCAGTACTTCCTGGACGTTGTTACCAATGGAGGACACTATGCCCATGCCTGTCAGCACGACACGTCTCATGGAAACCCCTCTTACCTCCCGGACTAGCGTTCCTGAATGATCCGCTCAGCCGTTTTACCCTTTTATAGCGCTAGCGCCATGTAAAGGATGATTTGCAGGATTTTAGCACAGCCGCATAAATTCAGTATTGCCTGAATGGCCAGTTACATGGCCTGGGCAGCTGCATCGAACAGGCCAACACGCAGATCCTTGGCCTGATAGATCACTTCTCCATCGGCTTTCATGACGCCATCGGCAATCCCGAGTGTCAGCTTGCGGCGGATGATGCGCTTCAGATTGACGATATATTCGATTTTGCTGACCGCGGGGGTAACCATTCCTGAGAATTTCACCTCGCCGACGCCAAGCGCACGGCCCCTGCCCTCGCCTCCGGTCCAGCCGAGGAAAAAGCCCAGAAGCTGCCAGAGTGCGTCAAGGCCAAGGCATCCGGGCATGACCGGATCGCCTTTGAAGTGACAGAGGAAAAACCATAAGTCCGGCTTTACCTCCAGTTCAGCCACGATCTGTCCCTTGTCATGTTCGCCGCCGCTCTCGGAAATGTGGGAAATGCGATCAAACATCAGCATTGGCGGAAGTGGTAGCTGAGGATTGCCCTCACCAAAAAGCTCGCCGCGGCCGCACGCCAGGAGATCTTCGTATTCGTATGCTTGTTGGCGTTCTGCCATCGTACCTCAATACCTGCGAGATTTGGAAAACCGAACGATTTCGTAGCGGGCAATGCTTGCTAGCACAAGTTGGCCTTTTTGCAAAAGCCCCAGCTCATAACATGAAAGCGCGCCTGACGTTTCAATTGTATATTTTGCAACCACGCATTATATTACAAAAACGTGCACGTAAAGGACTACCAATTCGATGAAGGACGGTATGACGGAAAAGTCGCTGACCGGGCGGCTGAGATCGGCTGGGCTGCGCCCGACTAAGCAGCGGATTGCGCTTGGTAATCTGATGTTCGAACATGGCGATCGTCATTTCACGGCAGAAATGCTTCATGAAGAAGCCGTTCGCGACAATATCCCGGTATCTCTCGCCACTGTCTATAATACTCTTCACCAATTCAGCGGGGCCAGGCTGATACGCGAAATTGCCGTCGAAGGGGCCAAGACTTACTTCGATACGAATACGTCAAATCATTATCATTACTTCATCGAAAATGAGGGACGTCTGATGGATGTGCAGGCGTCTGAATCGCCGCTGGTCAAAGCTCCGGAGCCGCCCGAGGGTTATGAGATCACGCAAATTGACGTGCTTGTCAGGCTGCGCAGAAAAACGACCGGCTGAACCTGGCCGTTCATTCGATGGTCTCTCCCGGATAAACGCCCCATAATCTGTCCTGTACGACATAGCCGGACGCATCTCCGACAGAGATTGCGCACCATGCGCCGTCACAATCCTGGACGTTAGCCAGAACGCCCGGCGCCAGCTTGACCTCCACAGCGGCGCTATCGCTGGCGCTTCTTCGCATTTCCACAATCGTATTCTTGTTTTCCCACGGCGCAACGAGCACTGTCCGCCTTCCGCTGAGCAATGTCCCGTAAATCCAGCCCGTTGCGCCTTCCGAATCGCGCACCTCCCGCCAGACATCGGATTCGGCAATGATTTCAACCGGAAGTCCGGCGCGTCTGTAGACCCATGCGATTGCATGATCCCAGCCCGGTCCGCGCCGCACATTGACTTGATCGGCTTTCAGGCTGACGAAACGCGGGACAGGCAGGCCCGAACGGCTTCCTTTCGGGCGCTTGGCCAGATCAACAGCAGCCGATTGCGCTGCTGCCGCCGGATCATAATGAACGAAAGTGAAAATTGACAGCAATACGACACTGACAAGAACGCGTATCAATGAAAGCTCCCTCGCCGTGAAACCTGATTGCTTGCTTATCCGTTTGTTGCCCGTTCTGGCAAGCGCGGTCGGCTCGAAGCGTGTTTTTTCCCCGTAAGTGTCGCGTTGTCCCCATAAGGGACGGGAACACCGGCAATAAATTCCGTAGAGTGATAGACGAATTGAAATATGTGAGCGCGGGCGATCCCGGCGCGTCCTGTAGCGCCCATTATGCGCAACTGCATTTTACCGCGCATCTTTGCCGCATGGCGGATGTCAGGCGACTTTTTTGATGCACTCCATGAAATGATCCGTGACGTCGCGCGCGACTGGATTGGGATCGAACATCATGTCAGCCGATTTCTCGATGGCCTCGATCAGGCCGGGCTCGATGCCGGAGCCCAGCATTTGTCCAGGCAGCCCAAGGCGTTCGCACAGATCGCTGCCCGTGTCCGAACAATGGAGAACGAAGGGTGCGCGGCCCGTGACCAGCCGGAGGACCGCTGAATGATAGCGGACGGCAACCACGATATTGGCCAGCGAGAGCAAGGCGATCAGCACATCGCAGGGCGAGACTGGCGCCTGCACCACGAAAGGATCGATGATCGGAACGTTATCCATCATCCGCGAAAGACGCATGGCATGCATCCTGTCGCTGGCTAGCGCACGGCCGTCTGACTGGATCAGGAAAGCTGGCTGATGACCGCGCTCCGCCAGCTTTCCGGCAATGTCCAATAGTTCGCGGTCGCAATCATCCCGATCCACATTA
>CAYOUP010000368.1:0-3207 GCA_964407125.1 uncultured Hyphomicrobiaceae bacterium
TTACAAAAGTACCCGGCTGGCACATATTGAAGACATCGAATTATTTATCATCGGTTTATTATTACTGGTTGGCGTCCTTATCTACCTGATAAACAGAATCAGGAAGGGATAATGATTATTAGCCGAACGCTGATTCAGTCAATACTGCTGATTGAGCAAGAAGGAACAGAAATTTGTGAAACAGGGCTGGGCTGTTTCAGAATTTTCCAATGACTTTGCTGATATCCTTCTCCTGAAACAGCTTGACCTGCGGGATCAGTTCCAGGAAATCATCCTTTGTACATAGTGCCGGGCCGGGCCGTAATGTAGTGGCTGTACCTGCAGCTACACCACAGACCAGGGCTTCTGGCATTGATTTACCTGTGAGGATCCCGAATATAATGCCGGCAACAGCCGAATCCCCTGCACCGATGGTATTGACCACCTTTACAGGAGGCGGGACTGCCAGGTATTGTTCTTTTTTCTCTACCAGCAGGATTCCCCTGGCCCCCATGGAAACCAGAACAGTACCTGTACCTTGATCAGAGATAGCCTTCGCTGTATTGATTACTTGGTCGATATCATTAAGCTTCGTATTAGAAAGGCGGCTCAATTCATGAATATTCGGTTTGATCATATCGGGTGATATCTGTATCCCTGTTTTCAGGGCATCACCATCCGTATCGAGTACAATCTTTGAACCCTTGCTTCTGGCAATTTCCATGATCTTATAATATATCTCCGGGTTGACACCGGGAGGAAGGCTCCCGCTGATAATGACAAATTCGGGATTTTCCAGCTTTTCAACCTGTTGGATGATCCTCATCAGTTCATAGGGCATGATTTGCGGGCCGCTGGCGCTGAATATGGTCTGGCTTTCCTTTCCCATATCATAGATGACAATGTTGGTGCGGGTTTCACCCGATATTTTGGTGAAATCGCAGCTGATCCCCTCATTAAGCAGCCGGCCTTCCATTTCTTCTCCATCAAATCCCCCAACAAATCCCAGCGCCTTATTCCTGATCCCAAAAGCAGTAAGAACCCTTGAAACATCAATACCTTTACCAGCGGCATAACGTTCTTCTTTTTGAATGCGATTCGAGTCATTGTACCTGACTTTCTCAATCCAGATATTGCGGTCAAGAGCCGGGTTTAAAGTTATGGTGTAGACCATGGTTATTGAATTTACATTATTAGGTATCCCTGACCAGTTCCTCCAGGGCATTTTCCTTGCCTATTACAAGGAGGGCATGTTCCCTTTGTAAAACCGTTTTTTCAAAACCCACATAATCCATGGCATGTGTCTCCTGATTCCCCGGATCCTTCAGGGTACTTTTCAATCCGATGATATTAACATTGTATTTGGATCTTATATCCAGTTCTGCAATTGTTTTCCCAATCAATTCTTCGGGTATCTTGACCTCAATCAGGTATATTTCCGGGGCAAATTCGTCGATGAAGTGAATATCCCTGTTGAGCAATTTCAGGGCAAATCTTCTGCCCTCCTGCTTCTCGGGAAAGAGTATCTCGGTGATATCCATTTTTTGAAGAATCCTGTACTGGATATCTCTGGTAGCCCTGGAATATATTGATTTTACGCCAATTTCCTTTAGCATTTCAATGGTTAAAATGTTTGCCTCGAAGGCATCTCCCATGGACAGAATCACAACATCCTCGGGTTTGATGAATTTAGCAAGGACGGACGGATCAAGGTTGTCAATGTGTACCGCATATTTGAATCCTTCAGATTTCATCTGGCTGACAAGGGTTGGATCCTGGTCCATAACGATGATATCCACATCATTTTCATAAAGGGTCATGGCAATTTCCCTGCCAAAAGCGCCCAGTCCGATTAATACAAATCGCTGATTATTATTCATAATTATCCGACCATTAAATTAATTTCGGGAAAGTTATAACTCTCGTCCTCGCGTTCTTCGCTCATGGCCACTGCAAATGTAAAAAGTCCTATTCTCCCAACAAACATTACAAGGGCTATCATGATCTTGCCGATTTGGGTTAGTGCAGGAGTAATTCCTTTGGAAAGACCCACTGTTCCGAACGCCGAGATGATTTCAAATAAAATATCAAAGAAGGAGTGATCTTCTGTTAATGTCAAAACGAATAAGACGAAAAATATCAGAATGATGGAAACAAGGAAAACGATAAATGCCCTTCTGACCGTCCTCCCGGGGAGGGTATTCCAGCCTATTTCCACTCTCTTCTTACCCATAATATAGGTTCTTAAACTTGCCAGTACTGTCACTACTGTTGTCAGTTTAATACCCCCTGAAGTGGAATTGGGTGCACCTCCGATATACATCAGCAGGATGACTACCATCAGGGTGGGAATGGCCAGATCTGCGATCGAAATGGTGGAAAACCCGGCGGTTCGGGCAGTAACACTCAGGAAAAAGGCATTCATCATCTGTTTCCCGAAAGAAAAATCCTTCCAATGAGAATATTGTATTATCCAAATAAATAATGCGCCTGACACAATCAATGCAAGGGTTGAAATGAGTATTATCTTAGATTGAAGGGTCAGTCCTTTTTTCTGTATCATCTTGATTTCACCGATATGAAGAATGTCGGAAAAAGTATAAAAACCAATTCCTCCTAATATAATCATTAGCATGATGGTTATGAGTGATATGGTATTAAGATGATAAGCGGATGTCTCCAATCCCTTCTGGAAAATGCTGAATCCGGCATTACAGTAAGCACTGACGGAATGAAAAACAGCACTGAAGATCCTTTCAAATTCGGATAATCCAAGATCTTTCCATGAAAAATAAAGTCCGATTGCACCTGCCAGTTCCGTAATGAATGTTATCGCAACAATGGCTTTGAGAATGGATGTCAGGGAGCTGAAGTTTTCGCTGTCTAATACTTCCTGTACAATGATCTGGTCTCTTAACCGGAATCCTCTTTGAATGAACAATGCAATAAACGATGTCAGGGTAATGATCCCCAGTCCACCGAGCTGGATTAGCAACAATATAAATAACTGCCCTTCAAAAGTAAAAACCTGGGATATATTTAAGGTCGTCAATCCTGTGATACATACAGCAGATGTTGAAGTAAAAAAGGCATCGATCCAGGAAATGCCGGAATAAGTGGCTTTTGGCAGCTTTAACAAAAGGGTTCCTGCAATGATGATGATCATATAGGAGATCATTAATATTCTTGCCGGACTCAGGGAAAAGAAAAGCCATTTTTCCCTGGTTT
>CAYOUP010000369.1:0-3202 GCA_964407125.1 uncultured Hyphomicrobiaceae bacterium
TCGCCACGATCGACCAGCGGTCCATCTGGCCCTGATTGATCTGCTGCGTGCCGTGATAGAGGCCGGATGTGTCGCCAAGACCGATCGTGTTGGTCGTCGCGAACAGCCGGAAGGCCGGATGCGGGTGGATGACCTTGGTCTGGTCGAGCAGCGTCAGCCGCCCGGACTGCTCCAGAACGCGCTGGATCACGAACATCACATCGGGACGCCCCGCATCATATTCGTCGAAAACCAGCGCCGTATTGGTTTGTAGCGCCCAAGGCAGAATGCCTTCGCGGAATTCGGTGACCTGCATTCCGTCCCTCAGCACGATCGCGTCCTTGCCGATAAGGTCGATACGCGAGACGTGGCTGTCGAGATTGATCCGCAGGCAAGGCCAGTTGAGCCGCGCCGCCACCTGCTCGATATGCGTCGATTTGCCCGTGCCGTGATAGCCCTGGATTATGACGCGGCGGTTATGCGCAAAGCCCGCGAGCACGGCCAGCGTCGTCTCGCGGTTGAACTGGTAGTCCGGATCGACTTCCGGCACATGCTCGCTTGCTTGCGAATAGGCCGGAACCTGGATATCGCTTTCGAAGCCGAAAAGCTGGCGAACCGAGACTTTCATGTCCGGTGTGGTGTTCACCTCAGAACTTGTCGCAGGCATAAGGCTATCCTAGCTGGAATTTCATAAATGTCGGCTTGTTGCCGGTTGGCGTCAAACGCCGGGAATACAGGGCTATTGCTTTACGCTTGATCAGCAGAAACCGGCCTTCTTGAGATAATTATAGGCTTGGATGACATCGCGCAACTGGTCCTCGGTGCTTCGGTCTCCGCCATTGCTGTCTGGATGATGACGTTTCACAAGCAGCTTGAAGCGCGCCTTGATGTCTTCGGCCGTGCTTTCGATGGTAAGATCCAGCGTGCTGAAGGCCTTGCGCTCCGCATTGCGGACCGGCCGGTGCGGCCGCTGATGTTGTTGCGTGCGGCCGGGTCCATCTGCGTCCGGAAACAGATTGAAGGGGTCGATCGTGTCCGCATTGAACTGGTTGCGCCGCGCATCCGCCCGTGCCGCATGCGCGGACCATGCATTGATGCCGGACTTCCAGGTTGGCCTGTGGCCGGTCATGGCCGCCTTCTGGTAATCGGCAACGTCATTGTCGCTCATACCGTTAAAGTAGTTGTAGGACTTGTTGTAGTCGCGGACGTGATCGAGGCAGAACAGGAAATATTCCCCCTCGCGCCCGCGTCCTTTCGGTGCGCGGTGGCTGCCCGTATTCTGACACCCTTCCCATTCGCACAGACGAATCTGCTGGCTCTGCATACGATCCTGCTCCGGTTTGACCCGGATGCAGTCGAAATATTTGGAATCCAGCTTCATGCTCCGTCTACCCAAGTCCCCAATGCCCCGTTATACAGATCCCTAGTACGCCCATCAGGAAATCCTACTCCACTTGATGCGAGCCCATGTAGGTTTTCCTGTGAGACTTACTAGCAGCCCGGAGCCGAATGCACCAATCTCGAAATATGCCGCTTCGCACTGAATCGCACAAGGTAGGCAACGCACAGATCGAGCGAAAAAATGACCGGCTTGCAAGTTGTGAGCCCGAGGGAGCCTCAATGCAGATAGAAAACCGTATCCGACAAAAATTGCTTGACACGTTTTCGCCGGTAAAACTCGAAATTCATAATGAATCCCACAAACATGCGGGACATGCCGGGATGAAGGGGCTGCCAGTAAACGGCGAGACCCATTTCGATATAGTCATTGTGTCTGACGCCTTTAAGGGCCGATCGCGCGTCGAGCGTCACCGCATGGTCAATTCGGCGCTGGCGGACGAGCTTGCAGGGCCGGTTCATGCGCTCTCAATAAGGGCGAAATCACCCGACGAGATTTCGGATGAAGGCTGATGTTCATGATGGCGAGGCTGGCTCGGCCCCGGTTCTTTCGAATGTTACCGTTGCGCTGGAGGGCTTTGGCGCGGGCGTCCTGGCTTTCCTCATTGCCGCAGCCGGCATTCTGGCGGAAAGATATGCGCTTCATGACGCCGCCTTTATCGTTCCTGTGACTGCTCTTTCCGGCGCCTGCGGCTTTGTTGTATTAGCTGCGCTTTTCGGCGCGCAGGCGCGCTGTTTGTTCAATCCGGTGCTTGCATTCGCCCGCGTACTCAGCGGAGACTTGCCGCTTGCCGCCGGGCTGATATGCGCAGCCGCCCAGATCATGGGAGCGATGGTTGGCGTCATGGCGGCTCATTTCGTGACAGGAACCGGCCTCATCCAGAATGCCAGCCTTCACCATACGGGTGCGGGTGTCTGGCTGGGCGAGGCCGCCGCAACCGCTGCGTTCGTGTTTGCCATGATTTTTCTGCAGAGCAAGGGGCGCTATGTGGCTGCGTTCGCGGGCATGGCAATCCTTTTTGTTGCCGCCACGGTGACGCCATCCTTGAGCTTCGCCAATCCGGCGCTGACGCTTGCGCGCAGCCTGACCGAGAGCTTTACGTCGATCACGCTGGCGGATGCCGCCATCATTGTTTTTATTCAGTTTGCTGGAGCCGCATTGGCTGTCTTCGCATACCGGCGGCTGCAAAAGACGTAATTCAAGCAGCGGGCTTGAACTGCTGGAGCGGTGCTTCGAGGACCGCCATGACAAAGCCGTTGCTGTTGTCCAGCGCTTCGCTCCACAGCGACAGGGGCGTCGGATAGGCCGGAGCAAGCTTGCCGATGACCTCGCCGTGGTCGAAGTAAAGCTCCGCCTCATATTTGCGCGCGACGCTCTGCATGCGCCGGTTTTCCGAAAGGCAGTTCATATAGAGCCGTTCGACGCCGCGATTGCGTGAAGCGACGATGATCTTGCCCAGTAACTCGGTGCCGACACCGGAATCCTGATATTTGCGTTCGACGGAAAAGGCCGCCTCGGCCTCGCCATGCCAGGATGTGCCGATCATGCGCAGCTCCGCCGCGGCGCTCATTTCGCGCCCGACGAAAAAACCGTAAATGACGCTTTGAAACTGGCTGGTCTGTTCCGCATAGCGGCGGATGAATTCATCGGCCACATTCATGCCGAAGCGCATACGGCGGCTTTCGGGATCGAGACGCAGAAGGTGATCGCGGAATTTGTCCTTCTCCGTGAACCACTGTTTTCGAACCGTACCACCGAACAGGTGCGTTACAGTCATTTGCTAAAGCTCCGACTGGTTGAACATTTACGGCGATGCTTTTGTGA
>CAYOUP010000370.1:0-3193 GCA_964407125.1 uncultured Hyphomicrobiaceae bacterium
GCTTTGAAACTGATCGTGCTTTCGATCACTTTATTTGATCGATATACGGGCTCACCTGCATTACCGGTTCCCTGAGCACGGAGGTTACAGACAGCGAACCCTATTGCGACGATAGCGAGCAGAACGCTGATCGCAGTTCGAGAATATGTGCTCCAAATTTGTTTCTGCATTTATTTGCCCCTAACATTTTATTTTTTCTCAATCGGCGAAGCTGTCTACCAACGGTCGGAATAGCCACTTCCAGATAGATGTCGAATGCCTGAGTTGAGACGAATGCAGATGCAGGCCGGCGATTGTCACCAGTAACATTTGTACGGATATTGTAAATCAAACGGAGGCCTGTCCCGGATCGTGTCATGTGACGCCGGAGAGCCACTTTTCCACTATCGGTGAAAGTATGCTGTGAACACCCTCAAGTCGTATTTGTATGGTTGATATCCTATGCGAGGAGATGTTATTCGTTTGTACCGGCGTAGGGATCACCTCCGACATGTATCGGTTTTTGTGTGCAACTTTGGCGTTTATTGTATCACTGGCGTTGTCAATGTCGCTGGTGGTAACGGCAAATGCGCAGAATCCCACAGCGTCGCTCACCCAGGCTGCCAAGCTTCTTGAACAGGGCGAAGCCGAACAGTCGATCGGGCTGATCGACCGCACGCTGAAAACCGGTGACGTTCCTTCCAATCTCGCTGCCAAGGCTATGCTGCTGCGCGCGCAAGCTCAGGAAAAGCTTGGCAAACATGCCTTTGCGCTTGCCGATTACAATTCCGCGCTGTGGATGCAGGATCTGTCCGATTATGACCGCGGTCTTGCCGAAAAAGGGCGGCAGAGGATTATGACGAAGCTCGGGGTCGTCAGCAAACCGCAAGCGGCACCTGCCAAACCGATCGCCGTGGCATCGTCCTGGGGGACGGAAGTGAAAACGACTGAAACAGAAAAGCGCACAGGCGGCATCGGCTCGATCTTCTCAGGTGTGTTTGGATCGTCGTCTGACGTCGAAGAACCGCGTGCCAAAGCTCAGTCCGTTTCCGTTTCTGCAAATCCTGTCACGAACACAGCTTCGGTTGCGTCGGTTTCTCAGAGTACCGAACGTCAGACCGCCCCGATCAGAACCGCGAATGTCCTCGCCTCCAACGATACACAAGCGCAGTCGATCGAAGAAACCGTTGTGGCGCAGCGTGAGCTATCGGGCGATTTCGCGATTCAGTTCTCCGCTGTCCGCTCGGAAGACACGGCGCTCTATGAAGCCGACCGTATCGACAAACGCTATGGCGAGTGGCTTGGCGGGCGCACACCGTCGATCAAGATCCGTGGCACTCAGGATGGCGGGACATTGTACAAGATTATCGCCCAACCCTATGAGCGCGGGGAAGGCGTCGCGACCTGCGAATTGCTGAAGACCAAGGGCGTGAGCTGCATGCTGATTTCGCGCTAGTTCACTTTGCGCTTCTTGCGGCGGTGATAGGTTAGCGCCATGGCGATGCAGTGGCGCACTTCTTCTTCCGGCAGGTCATCAGCGGTGCTGAAATGAATGCTGCGGTTGCCGCCGAAGATCAGGTCCGGATAGTGCGCGCGCCATTCCCCGACAAGGTTCGATCTGCAGTTGACGTAAAGCGCGTAGTCACCCCCAAATGTCTCGTCGCGATCGATGCGGATGGTCGTGCCGCTCCTGGTTTCCGGGGTGAGGTAACTCGGCTGGCCCCATTTCAACGTCTCCTCGATCCGGCCAACACCTTCAGCCAATGCCGTCTCGAAAATCAGTGTCCTCAACGCCATTAATTTAGCCCGGAGCGGTGCGGGGTATGCGGCAAAGACAGTGGCGACGTCTGGATTCCTGAACGGTCTTTCCGTCATTATCGTACCTTTGAGGCTTGCAGGGCGAATCCACTCATATACGCACAATCCATTATCCCGCACTCAGCATCCTGACTGCTTCATCCCGTTCGAACAGATATAGACACAGCCTTGCGGCGCGGCCCTGATCCGTGGCGAGGTCCGGATCGCGGGCCAGCAGATATTTGGTCTGGTTCCGGGCCGTCTCAAGCAGCTCTTCATCGCCGGGCAGGCTGGCAATGCGGAAACCGGGATCGCCGGACTGGCGCGTTCCCAGAATTTCGCCGCCGCCGCGCAGACGCAGATCCTCCTCGGCAATCAGAAATCCGTCCTCGGTCTGCCGCATGATGTCCAGCCGCGCCCGGACTGTTTCTGAGACGGGTGAGGCATAGAGCAGGATGCAGGAACTTTGCGCCGATCCGCGCCCGACACGCCCGCGCAGCTGGTGCAGTTGTGCTAGACCAAAACGCTCGGCATGTTCGATCACCATGATCGACGCCGCCGGAACATTGACGCCGACTTCAATTACGGTCGTCGCGACAAGGATTTTCATCCGCCCCTCGGCGAATTCGCGCATGACCGCATCCTTTTCCGAGCCCTTGGTGCGGCCATGAACCAGCCCGACCGTCTCGCCGAAATGCTGGCGTAGATGCGCCGCGCGCTCCTCGGCGGCGCTCAGATCAGTCTTCGCCGAGCTTTCGACCAGTGGGCAGACCCAGTAGATCTGTGCACCGGTACGCAGTGCCCGTCCCGCCGCGCCGATCACCTCCTCCAACCGTTCCATCGGTACCGCTCGCGTCGTCACGGGCTTGCGCCCAGCCGGTTTCTCGGTCAGCATCGAGACATCCATATCGCCGTAATGCGTCATTTGCAGCGTGCGCGGGATGGGCGTCGCGGTCATGACGAGAATGTCGGTGCCGCCCTTTTTGCCCTTCGCCTGAAGCGCGTAACGTTGATGCACGCCGAATCGGTGTTGCTCGTCGATCACGGCGAGGGCCAGATCATTGAAAACGACATCATCCTGAAACAGCGCATGCGTGCCGACAGCGATATCGGCCTCACCCGCCTCCAATTCCGCAAGGACCTGTGCACGCTTCTTGCCCTTTTCGCGGCCCGTCAGCAGTGCAACACGAATACCCGCAGTCTCGCAAAGCGGCTCCAGCGTTTCCAGATGCTGGCGGGCGAGAATTTCGGTCGGCGCCATGAGCACAGCCTGCGCGCCTGCCTCGACCGCGCGTGCCATGGCAAGCAGCGCCACGACCGTCTTGCCGCTGCCGACATCGCCCTGCAAAAGCCGCAGCATGCGATGCTCGGTCGCCATGTCGGAGGCGATTTCGGTCAGCGCATTCTGCTGGGACCC
>CAYOUP010000371.1:0-3170 GCA_964407125.1 uncultured Hyphomicrobiaceae bacterium
GCGCGACATCGTGCTGATAGGCCCATAGATCCAGATCCCTGGAGATAAACTCCGATCCCTGATCAACCCGATCGAGAACGCCATCTCTCAGATCAAATCCATTTTGAAAAAGATCGCCGCCAGAACCAAGGACGCCCTCGATCGCGCCCTCGCAGAAGCAATCGACGCTGTAACGCCTCAGCACACAGGAAATTACTTCGAGGCCGCTGGCTATAACAGCGATACAGTCTGAAAGGATTTTGCTCTAGTTCCGAATTCGTTCGCCGGACTGGCTGTCAAACAAGCAGATTTTGGCTGGATCGACGGCGATATGGACCGGCGAGTGGATCGGGGCGTCGTAATCCTTGGCGGCTTTGACAAATATTGAATCTTTTGCCAGCGAGCAGGTGACGATGGTTTCATTGCCCGTCATCTCGGTCGAATAGACCAGCGCCGAAAGCTGTGCACTTTGCGGATCGGCGATGTGCGCGTCCTCCGGTCGGAAGCCAAGCGTTACACCCCTGTGCGGCGCCACCCCTCCGGCAAAGACCTTGCCGTGGGCACAGACGAAATGCCCGTCCTCGATGTTCCCCTCGATAAAATTCATCGGTGGCGATCCCATGAAGCCGGCAACGAAAAGATTGGCCGGATTTTCATAGATCTCGCGCGGCGTATCGATCTGCTGCACGATACCGGCATTCATGACCGCGACACGGTGGGCAAGCGTCATGGCCTCGATCTGGTCGTGAGTAACGTAGATCGTCGTCGTGCCCAGTTCGCGCTGCAGGTGCTTCAGCTCGGCGCGCATATGGCCGCGCAGCTTGGCGTCGAGATTTGAGAGCGGTTCATCCATAAGGAACAGGCTCGGCGTACGCACCATCGCCCGAGCGAGCGCCACACGTTGGCGCTGGCCGCCTGAAAGTTGACGCGGATAACGGTCGAGATAAGGGGTGAGATCGACCTTGCCAGCAGCCGCCTCGACACTGGAGCGGATTTCCTCGCGCGGCAGCTTCCGCAGCTTCAGCGGATAGCCGATATTCTCCGCCACGGTCATATGCGGGTAAAGCGCATAGGACTGGAACACCATTGCGACGTTCCGGTATTTGGGAAGCACATGGGTCACATCCCGGTCCCCGATGCGGATATTGCCGCTGGTGACTGTTTCAAGTCCGGCGATCATCCTGAGCGCGGTGGTCTTGCCACAGCCGGACGGGCCGAGCAGCACGAGGAATTCCCCGTCATCGACATTGAGATTGAGACCTTTCACGACCTCCAGGGCGCCAAAGGATTTGCGGATGTTGTTCAGGGTCACGCGCATCGACTTCAAATCTCCTGAGGGTTATCCCTTGACGGCGCCGACGAGCAGGCCGCGCGCGATCTGTTTCTGCAAGAGGACCGTGAGGATTACGACTGGCGCGATCATGATCAGGATCAGCACCGACATGTACCACCATTGCGGGCCGCGCGTAGCGTTCTGAGCGGCGATGAGCAGCGGCATGGTCTGGGCCCTCGCGGTGGAAAGGAAAAGCGCAAGCAGATATTCGTTCCAGGCAAGGATAAAGACGAGGAGCGACGTCGCCACCAGTCCGGGTTTCGTCAGCGGCAAGACAATTGTCCAGAAGATGCGCTGTCTTGATGCGCCGTCGATCTCGGCGGACTCCTCAAGATCGATCGGAACACCGGCGAAGAAATCCCGCATCAGCCAGACGACGATCGGCAGATTGACGGCCACATAGGTCGCAATCATCGCAACATGCGTGTCTAGCAGGCCGACCCGCTGGAACATGATATAGATCGGCAGCACGACGACAACCGGCGGCAGGATGCGGTTGGAGATAAACCAGAACTGGATATCGCTATTGCCGAGGGCGCGCTTGAACCGGCGGTTGAAGCCCGTAACGAACAGTACAAAGAGCGCAATAGCGGTGGCTATTGCTACCGGCCAGGGCACACCGCCGATGGCGACCGCCGCGACAGTAAGCGCCAGCATAAGAAGGAACGCGCCAATCGTCGCCAGCTTCACCTCGAAGCGGATGCGGACAAGCGCATAGGCCGCCATGGCGCCGAACAGCACGGCGATGAGCGTGCTGACCGAGGCAATGATGAGTGAGTTCAAATAAGGCCTGAGCGTATCGTTTCCGAGATCGAAGAAGATATAGCGCCAGGCGTGGAGCGAGGGTTCAAAGTCGATGAACGGCAGATAGTCAGGGCCGTCATCGACCTGGATCGGCAATTTCAGTGACGTGATCGCCATCCAATAGAGCGGAAACAGCACGACGAAAGTCCATGACGCGAGGATGGCATATGTGAATAGCTTTTGCGCTGGCGCCATCGAGCGGAGATCATTCGACTCGAATAGGCGTTTCCAGCCGCTTTGCCGCATTTCGCTCTGTGGTTCGGACATGGCTATCCTACTTTTCCTACCTGATCTCTAATTCGTGGACGCGCGTGCGCTGGACGAAGAAGTTGAAAAACGAAACGCACGTGACCGTGACGAGGAACAGGAGCATGTAACCGACAGCGGCCGACAGGCCGAGCTGCTGGGTGCGCCAGGCGATGAAGGCGTGCAGCGTCAGCGACTCGGTCGCCGTGCCGGGACCGCCATTGGTCAGCACATTCGGCAGGTCGACGATCTTGAACGCTTCGATGAGCCGGATCAGGACAACCGTTGCGGCGGTCGGCGCGATCGACGGCCAGGTGATATCGCGAAAAATCTGCCAGCCATTCGCCCCATCGATGGTTGCCGCCTCAAGCTGCTCGCGAGGTTGGTTCTCGATCGCGGCAAGCAGCACGATGAACATGAAGGGTGTCCACTGCCAGGTGTCGCCGAGCAGGACGATCAGCCGGGCAAGCCACGGATCGGTCGCCCAGGCGAATTCGCCGAGATGGAAGACAAAACGCAGCGGCGCCAAAGGTCCTTTCTCCATGTCGGCAAGCATGCGAAACATATAAGCGATGCCAACCGGCGTAATCATGAGCGGAATAAAGAAAACCAGCCGAAAGAAATTCCGGAAACGTATGGGTTGGGCGCAAAGCATCGCGAGACCGAGGCCGAGAGCAAACTGAACCGCAACCCCCAGGAAGACATAGACCAATGTTGTCACCAAAGAGCCCGGAAAGCCGCCGGCAGCAGTAATCGTGGCCAATCCGAGAAGCGTGACGGCCATAACCACGCTCGCCGATATCAGCCT
>CAYOUP010000372.1:0-3151 GCA_964407125.1 uncultured Hyphomicrobiaceae bacterium
GAAATCCTTATCGTGCCGGATGGCGCGCCGCGGACCAAGCCGCGCGCTCTCAATTATGCGCTGCAGTTTGCACGCGGGGAGTTCCTTGTCATCTATGATGCTGAAGACCGCCCGGACCCGCAGCAACTGCGCATGGCGGCGACGCACTTCGCGTCAGCGCCGCTTGAGGTTGTTTGCCTCCAGGCGCAGCTCACCTTCGACAATCACGCCCAGAACTGGCTGGCCAAACAGTTCACCATTGAATATGCGTCCCTGTTCGGCGGAATCCTTCCGCTGCTTGACAGGGCACGCATGCCGATGCCGCTCGGGGGGACGTCCAATCATTTCCGGATCGACATCTTGCGCAGGCTCGGGGCGTGGGATGCCTATAACGTCACCGAGGATGCCGATCTCGGCATGCGGATCTACAGGGCAGGCTTCAGGGCAGAGGTTCTTTATTCCGAAACGCTGGAGGAAGCTGCCTGCCAGCCGGGCAATTGGCTCCGGCAGAGAACGCGCTGGCTGAAGGGCTGGATGCAGACCTATCTGGTTCATATGCGCCAGCCGTGGCGGCTCATGCGGGAACTCGGGTTTTCAGGTTTCCTGGCCTTACAGGGGCATTTTGCCGGGATCATTCTGGCGGCGCTTGTCTATCCGGTCGCCTATATACTGATCGCCTATGACGCGATGACGGGTTGGCTCCTCAGCCAGCCACAGTCGATTCTAGGCCATCATCTTCTGGTCATTACGATCTTTATTCTCGTTGCGGGATTTACCGGATCGTTTGCGCTGGGACTTTCCGTGCTGAAGAGACGTCATATGGCTGTGCTGCTGCCGCAAATCCCATTGATGCCGCTCTATTGGCTTCTGATTTCGGTTGCCGTCTATCGCGCGCTCTATCAGCTTCTCACTGCGCCGCATTACTGGGAGAAGACGGAACATTTCGGTGTCGTGACGGCAGGTATTCGCGGCAAGCCCGCCAGAAGGATGCCCGACAAAACCGCGAATCCGAAACAAGACGTTATCCCGGCGATGATGCAATCTGGAAACAGGAATGGGGCGCCGCGCTCTCGGTATTGCGGTTCCAGTCGACCCGCGCGTTCCGCTTCGCAGTGAAGATTTCGGCAATAGCTTTCTCCAAACGCTGCATCCGGCTACATGGATAGTGTGCGCCAGCAATTGATATTGGTGCTATGCAACCAATATAGACGATGATAGTCCACGGACTTACTGGCAGGGATCGCGGTTCAATGATTAATTCCGAAGACTTGGACGCCATGCGCAATGTGCTTGACTTCTGGTTTTCAGACCGGGTTCAGGAGAGATGGTTTGACGCCGATAACGAATTCGACAGCGAACTGAAAGAGCGTTTCGGCGTCCTGTCGGACAAGGCTGTTGCCGGTGAGCTCGATTCGTGGAGGCAGACCGCTGAAGGCGCTGTCGCGCTCGTGGTTCTGCTCGACCAGATTTCCCGTAATATCTATCGCGGGACGCCAAGGGCCTTTGCCGGCGACGCCCGCGCGCTTGAAGTCTCGCGCGAGGTGATTTCGCGTGGTGACGACAACGGATTGGATCAGGATCACCGCTATATCCTCTACATGCCGTTCATGCATGCCGAAGATCTCACCGCGCAGGATGAAGGCATCCGCTTGTTCGAAAAACTTGGCAGGGAAAAGCCGCTGGACTACATGAAACGGCATCGCGACATCGTTGCGCGTTTTGGCCGCTTCCCGCACCGCAACGAGATTCTCGGCCGTGAAGCTACGGCTGAGGAGGTGGAATTCCTCAAGCAACGCGGATCAAGCTTTTAGCGAGTGGATCAAACCTGACATTTGAGTCCCGATGCCTTAAACACCAAGGCACGTGAACTATTCCAAATATCAGGTCAAATTGATCTATCAGCAAAAAATTGAAAAACGCGGCGCGGGGCGGTATTCCGTGCCACAGTCTGTCTTATCCCAACGACGAAGAATGCCATGACCGCCAGCATCGTTATCGCCACGCTTTACAAATTCGTCCCGCTTGAGACTCTCGAAACGCTGCGCGGCAAGCTGCTGGATATTTGCCGGAACAAGCAACTTGGCGGCACGCTGATCATTGCCGGGGAGGGCATCAACGGCACGGTTGCCGGATCGCGCGGTGGCATTGACGCGCTGCTCGAATATCTGCGGAGCCTGCCCGGTTGCGCCGACCTGGAGCACAAGGAATCCTTTGCCGGTGAAATGCCCTTCTACCGCATGAAGGTCCGCATCAAGCCGGAAATTGTGACGATGGGCGTGCCCGGCACCGATCCCACGAAGATCGTTGGCACCTATGTTGAACCTGAAGACTGGAACGCCCTGGTCTCCGAGCCGGATGTCGCAATCATCGACACGCGCAACGATTACGAAGTCGGCATCGGCACGTTCGAAGGCGCGATCAATCCGGAAACGGGGTCTTTCCGCGAATTTCCCGACTGGTTCCGCGATCAGAAGCAACTGCACGGCAAGAAGAAATTCGCCATGTTCTGCACTGGTGGCATTCGCTGCGAGAAGGCGACGGCGTATCTGCGCGGGCTGGGGTTCGACGAGGTCTACCATCTCAAGGGCGGCATATTGAAATATCTTGAGCGGGTGCCGGAGGAGGAGAGCCTGTGGCGCGGCGAATGTTTCGTCTTCGATCAGCGCACGGCGGTCAAACACGGGCTCGATGTTGGCAGCTACGAGCTTTGCTACGCCTGCCGGATGCCGATCAGCGCTGAGGACAAGGCATCTGACCTTTATCAGCCCGGCGTGAGCTGCCCGAAATGCCATGACATGTTGACCGACGAGCAGAAAAAGCGGTTCGCAGACCGTCACAAGCAAGTGGCGCTCGCCCGCAAGCGCGGCGAACAGCATGTCGGCGCGCGGCAGGAGAAGAAGACGGTCGCCACTTTTGGTGAGGGCAAAGAACACGCGTAAGCGCACGCTACGTTACATTAGCTGCAATGTTGGCCTCGCATCATCTCAGACATTCGGCAAGATTCACCAGCCAGACCAATGGAAACTTGTTGTATTGGGACAGCCTGCGTCAACGAAACCGACCGATGTTAACGTTGACGCGGGTCAATGAGAAAAATATCAGCGCGTTACGCCTCACGGCTTGACGGTAATCAGCGTCCACATGCCCAGCACGTAATGTCCGGGGATGTTGC
>CAYOUP010000373.1:0-3137 GCA_964407125.1 uncultured Hyphomicrobiaceae bacterium
AGCAACGCGGGCAGGAATTCATGATACGTAATGACTTGAATCTCGGCGCTGACGACCGCACGGACCTGCTGGTAAATCTGCTCGTCGGTCCAATTTGGATTGTCACGGGCCAACTCGTCGGCGATCCGATTGTGCTCGCGAATGAATAGCGCGTGCATCGAGGTCAGCTCGACATTCTCGTTGGCCCGGATATCGCCGGCGATGAAGCCCTCGTCATCGGCGGGTGGCAGGCCGCCGTCACTCGTCAGCAGCTTCCCGTCGTCAAAGGTACGCAGGCTGTCGGCGGTGGCCTGATCTGAGCCGTAGATGGTCGAAGCGTCGATCCAGGTGGTAATCTCGTTTATTTGCTGGCGCGGATTGTCCGTGCTTGTGCCCGTTGCCGGATCGAATCCCGAACGCGTGAATGGAATCACCTGCTCGCCGCTTCCGTCGGGATCGAACTCCAAGTCCGCCACGGGCACGGAGATGGGAGCCTCTTCGGGATTGTCAGTACCCGGCTCGGTCAAATCGATATCGTGGTCGACAAACTGGCCCCCAGATGTAAATGAAAGCCGATAGTGCTCGCTCGTTGGGGACCGCTTCTTCTTCGTCCTGTGCGGCCAGCAGATCGCTGATCAATCGGGCGCTAGGACGATCGGCGCCCGCCAGTGCCGAAACGCCGTCGGCGTAATCGGCTGGGGCAACGCGCAGCAATTGCTCGTTGGTGCTGCCCAGCTCGGGATCGGCAAGATTGTTATCCGTTCCGTCGATGGAGCGGATTTCCACGGCAACGGTCGGATTGTTCGGCACATTTGGCCGCGCATGGGTAGCATGCCGCACAGACGCCGTTTGGGCTTGAGTGCCCTGCACAGACTCGTCGTTTTGAGCGTCCATCGGCCCCAATGGAAACGCTGTGGACGCCAAATCGGCTGCCATAAGCTGACGGGTCTCCAGATGCTCCAAGGTGAGTTGCTTGCGCGCACACCGAGACGGTCCCTTACGGTAAAAAGCACTCATTGAATTCTCCTCTGTGTTCCTAGCCGAGATAGGGCTTCCGAACGTAACCGTTCACACCCCGGTGAGGAGTGAAGGGGTTGATTGGCGGGCGAAGTGGGCCTGGACGGCGGCGGTGACGAATTCAAAAACGTTGCGGCGTTGTTGACGGCAGGTCTCGATGGTGGTCAACATCGTTTCGACGAAGCGGCTGCCGCCATTGCTTTGCGTCCCGAAAGAGAGCTTCCGCCAGATCACGGCATGACGCAGGGCCCGCTCGCTGGCGTTGTTGGTTGGTTCGATGCCGTCCACGCGCACGAACGTCCACAACCACTCACGATGGTCGTGCAATTCGCGACACATCCCCACGATCGATCGATTGCGGCTTTCCGCTCCGCGCAGCAGCAAACGCTCGACCTCTCGTCGGACGGGAGCCATGCGGCGGATGAACGCCGTACGCGTGATCGTGCCGTCGCGATAGTTGGCCCAATGCTCGAACAGCTTGCAGGCGGTACGCCGCAGGTCGTACCCGAGTCGTTTGGCCTGACCGTCGCCGCCGTCGATCAGCGCTTGGAAATCGCGTTTCAAATGCGCCCAGCACCACTGCAAGCGATCCATCCGCCAGTACATCTTCGCGCGATCGCATGTGACGACGCCGCAGAACGTCTCGCCGAGCAGCTCGGCGAGCGCCGTTGCCTCACGCGTGGCACGTACCGCAAACACCGTGAAGGTGCGGGCCACGAACGTCCACAACCACGCCTTGCCGTTGCGTTCCTTGGTCGCCGTTTCGTCGCTGCTCACGTGGTCCTGCGCCGGCAGTTGAGCGGCCAGCTCGTCGTACGCTGGTCGGAGAGCTGCCGTCAGCTGATTTTGCATCTTCACCGCCAGCGCCGGGCAGCAGGGTTGACCGAGCAAGACGCTGAGAAACTCGGCGGTCCGTCGCTTGCTTTGACGATAGTAGGCCATCAACAGTCCCGTGAAGGCCATCAGCCGCGGACCCGACTGACCCTGCGGCACGCCAACCGGCAGTTCCGCACACGTGGTCGCCCCACACCACGGGCAGCCCAGCCGATGTCGTTGATACTCCGTGACCACGGGCTTGATCTCAGGCAATTCCCACACCTGATGCCGCAGTGGTGCGGGATCGTTGCCCGACAGCTTGCCCAGGCAGCGACGGCACTCCTTCGGCTTGAGCGTCTTCACCTCGTCGCAGTCTTCGGTGGGAATCAGTGGCCGCTGGTGTTTCGCGTGGCCCGGTTGACCGCCGCGCCTGTTTTTCGACTTCCGTTTCCCTGGTTCCGGTCGGGCGTGCGGATGCTGGGTGCTGGGCGGCAGCGAAGAATTCTGCGGTGTCTTACCTTTCACCCGCCGCCGCAGCTCCTCCAACTCCGTTTCCAACTTCGCTATTCTGCCAAGCAGGCCGCGGATGATCGCCTGGGCTTCCGGCGACTGACGGGCAATCCGTTCTTCGCTGACGACCGATTCCATGCCCCTCGTTGTGGCACGAATCCGGCATTCAACTCCAGATCAGTTTCTTGCGAAGATCCTCAACACCCCGTGAACGGTTACCCTTTGTCCTGCCCTACTTCGAGAAGATGCTGAGGAATCTATAACGCCACAACCGTCGATAGAGCACGAACCAGTCCCACCACCTTGCGTCGTTGTCGATTTCGAGCGCCTTTCGATAGAGCGTCTCGGCGTCTCCAAAGTCACATCCCTGCTCAGCAATGCTGCCTAGCTCAAGGATTACATTCGCGGCGCCTTTCTTCACCAAGATTTGCAGTGCATTTCGAAGCCACTCCTCAGCCGCCTGGTCATTCTTTTGATCTCTGGCTATTCCACGTAAGTTAAAGTAGGTCCGTGCCATATCGATTTCATTGTTTAGCTTCTCATCGATTTGTAGAGATTTGAAATACCACTGCTTTGCGGCGTCGAGGTCCTGGCGCCCTTCGGCGACAATGCCCAACTGATGATAACTGGCCGCTGCACCGCTCTCGTTGCCCTGCTTCTCTTCGATGTGAATTGATTTCCACAACCATTTCTCTGCAGACTCGAAGTCCCCACGAGCACTGGCGATCATGCCCAACTGGTAATAACTGTTCGCTACACCGCTTTCGTCGCTTTGCTCTTCTTTGATGTGGATTGATTTCCACAACCACTTCTCT
>CAYOUP010000374.1:0-3136 GCA_964407125.1 uncultured Hyphomicrobiaceae bacterium
CTTGAGGCTTTCGGCAACCGCATCCCGCAGCTCAATTTCGAGGTGTTCCGCGCGGTCGATGAATTCGAGAGCCAGGTGCGCGGGGTGACGCTGATCCCGGCGGCGGGCGAGTTCGCCTATCACCCCGAAGAGGTGCGCGTCGATGCCGGTGGCGGCACCACCTATTCGGAAAACCGTCACACGACACTGGCGAACAGCGATTTTTCCGCCTCCCTCGACCAGCTTGCGGAAGCCTTTCCGAATTGCGGCGCGGTCTCGATTTTCTCCGCATGGTTTGGCGACGATCTGCGCTGCGCCGAGTGCGAAATCAAGCCACGCGTCGACAATAAGGACAAGGGCGAAGGTACGACGCCAGTCTCGTGGGGTGTCGCGGGGCTGACGCGGGCGACGGCTGACGAAGTGTCCGGCTATGACGGCCGTCCGGCCTTTGGCGGCACGCCGTCCGACAACAGTATCGTTGCTGCGATCGAAGATCTCAACGAGCGAGGCCTCGACGTTCTGTTCACGCCGTTTCTCCTGCTGGATGTGCCGGACGGAAACGGGCTGACCGATCCTTATACCGGTGCATCCGATCAACCTGCCTATCCCTGGCGCGGACGCATCACCTGTGATCCTGCTCCGGGTGTAGCGGGCTCACCCGACAAGACCGCCGCCGCGGCGACGCAGATCGACACCTTTTTCGGGACGGTTTCGGCATCCGATTTCCTCGTCATCGACGAAACGGTCGTCTATAGCGGTCCGGCCGAGTGGAGCTATTCGCGTTTCATTCTCCATAATGCGGCGCTGTGCAAGGCCGCAGGCGGCGTCCAGGCCTTCATCATCGGCTCGGAAATGCGCGGGCTGACCTGGGTCCGCGACAGCGCCAACACCTATCCATTCGTCAGCAAGCTGATTGCATTGGCGGCTGAAGTGCGCGCACTGCTGCCGGATGCGCAGATTACCTACGCCGCCGACTGGTCGGAATATTTCGGTCATCAGCCTGCGGACGGTTCTGGCGATGTCCATTTCCATCTCGATCCCCTATGGGCAGACAGCAATATCGACGCGGTTGCAATCGACAATTACTGGCCGCTGTCAGACTGGCGCGATGGCACAGACCATCTCGACTATCAGGTCGGAACGCGGTTCGCGCATGATCTGACCTATCTGAAGGGCAATATCGAAGGCGGGGAAGGCTACGACTTCTATTATGCCTCCGGCACCGACCGCGATGTGCAAACACGCACGCCGATCACGGATGGTTCCGGCAAGCCCTGGGTCTTCCGCTTCAAGGACATCAAAAGCTGGTGGAGCAACCAGCATTTCGACCGGCCCGGCGGCATCGAAAGCGCAACACCGACCGTATGGGTACCCGAAAGCAAACCAATCTGGTTCACCGAGCTTGGCTGCCCGGCGGTCGACAAGGGCGCGAACCAGCCCAATGTCTTTTACGACCCGAAATCCTCGGAAAGTTTTTACCCCTATTACAGCCGCGGCGTCCGCGACGACCTGATTCAGCGGCGCTATTTGCGCGCGTTTCTCGAATATTACGACCCAGATGCAGACGGTTTCACGGAGACCAATAATCCGCAGTCGAACGTATACTCAGGACGGATGATCGAGCCTTCGCGCATCATGCTTTACACATGGGACGCGCGGCCCTATCCGGCCTTTCCGGCGCTGAAAACAATCTGGTCCGATGGCGACAATTGGCAGTTAGGCCATTGGCTGACGGGCCGGGCATCGGATGCACCCTTGTCGGAGACCATCAGCCGCCTACTGACGGATTACGGCTTTTCGGATTACGATGCGGACCAGCTTTCCGGTTCAATGGCCGGCTATGTCATCGACCGCACCTTATCGGCACGCGACGCTGTTCAGCCTCTCGAAACAGCCTTCTTCTTCGACAGCTTCGAGAGCGAAGGCAAAGTCCGCTTCGCACATCGCGGCCGCGGCGGAAGCGTGGCCACCATAACAGTGGACGACGTGGTCGAGACCGGCCCGGACCAGCCGCGCTACGAGATGACGCGCGCCCAGGAAAGCGACCTGCCGGGCTATGCACGCGTCACCTATATCGACGGCGACCGCGATTACGAGCAGGGCAGCGCCGAAGGACAACGGATCTCCGGCAATGGCGGCCGCGTATCGAATGCCAGCCTGCCGATCGTCACCAGCTATAATTCGGCAAGAGCGATCGCGGAGACGATGGTTCAGGAAGCCTGGGCCAGCCGGGAACGCGCCAAATTCGCTCTGCCCCCATCGCGGTTGGCTCTCGATGCATCGGACCTTGTAACGCTCCATCTGAATAGCCGGGATATCCCTATCCGTCTGGGACAGCTTGCCACTGGACAGGTCATCGAAGCCAAAGCGCTTTCAATCGAACCGCAGCTCTATGAGGCCTTCACCGGACCGCAGCGGGAGACCGTTACGAGCAATCCGGTTGTCTACGGTGCGCAGCTCGGTCTCTTTCTCGATCTGCCCCTGATAACCGGCAACGAAGTCCCTTATGCGGGCTCCATTGCGGCATTCGGCGATCCGTGGCCCGGCGGCGTGGCCTTTTATCGCTCGCCGACATCGGCCGGCTATAGCTTGAAAGCGCAAGCCGTCAAACGCGCCATTCTCGGCACGACCCTGTCGGACTTCCATGGCGGCCCAGTCTCCCGCTGGGATCATGGAAACACTCTGCGTGTCCAGCTTTCGGCTGGCGAACTTGCCTCGGCCGATTCCCTGATCGTTCTTGGCGGCGCGAATTATTGCGCGCTCCAGAATTTGGACGGCGAATGGGAAGTCCTGCAGTTCCGTGACGCCGAGCTTACAGCGCCATCGACCTATGAGTTGAGCGGTCTCCTGCGCGGACAGTTTGGTACGGAAGCGGCCATGCGCGATCCGGTTGCCTCCGGCGCGCGCTTTATCCTGCTCGACAGCGCGATCGCCCAAGTCAACATGACGCAGGACGAGATCGGCCTCGCCTTCAACTGGAAATATGGCCCGCAGGTCTACGACATCGGCGACAGCTCGTTTCAGACCGCATCCCATGCGTTCAAGGGGATCGGTCTGCGGCCATTCTCGCCGGTCCATATCCGGGGCAGCCAAGTTGTTGATGGGCTGCAAATTTCGTGGATCCGCCGCACGCGCATCGGCGGCGAGAAGGTGGTGC
>CAYOUP010000375.1:0-3130 GCA_964407125.1 uncultured Hyphomicrobiaceae bacterium
AGCTTACCGGTTTCGACGGCTGACGATCCTTGCCGGGGTTATGGCTCATCATCTACGCAGGCGCTGTGGCCGCAAGGCTCGGCCTTGTTGCGGTTTCCGCATACCACGCCGCCAGATCGTCACGTCCGTTACGCCAGCCAAGTTCGTCATGCCGGAAATCGAGATAACCAAGCCCGCAGGCGACGGCGATATGACCTAGATTGAAAGTCTCGGGCAGGCCGCTCACGAAGCTGTAAGCCGCATCGAGCGTGCGTTCGAGCTGTCCGTGTCTGCGGGCTGTGAGCGTCGGAGATGTTTCGCCTTCGGGTTTGCGTTTTTCCGATATCAGATACAGTCCGAGATCCATCAGGCCATCCCCCAGCGCCTCGCCGCGCATCACCTGCCAGCGATCCGGCCCCGACAAGGGCGTCAGCGGCGCGCCCTTCCCCTCAGGATGCGCGTCGAGATAGGCGCAGATCACCGGACTATCGAACAGGGCCATGCCCTCGTCGGTGATCAGCACCGGGATCTTGCCGAGGGGGTTCGCCGCGAGAAGGTCTGACGGATCGGTATAAACCTCGCTCGTGACCTCTTCGACAAGAGCGGTCAGGCCCTTTTCCGCGATCACAGTGCGAACCTTGCGTGCATAGGGCGAAGCTGGAGAATGATAGAGTTTCAATGAACGGGTTTCCTGCTCTGGTATCATATTCGGGCAGGTAGCTTAGACCAATCAGGAACGTCCCGCCATCTTGTCGGCCATCACCGAAATCGTCTTCACATAGACGGAGGCTCGGTTCCATTCGCGCAGGACCCCGTAATTCACTGTCCCCGGTCCCCAGCCCTGCCCGCGCTGCCAGCCTTTGGCCTTCAGATAATTGGCGGTCGAGGCAAGCAGGTCCGACACCGAATGAATAAGATCGCGCCGTCCATTGCCATCGAAATCGACGGCATATCTGTAATAGGACGAGGCTAGGAACTGAGTCGGTCCGATCTCGCCGGCCCAGCCGCCGACAAGCTGTCCGGGCGTCATATCCCCGCGCTGGACGATCTTGAGCGCAGCGATCAGTTCCTTGCGGAAGAAATCCGAACGGCGGCAATCATAGGCGAGCGTCGCAAGAGCGGGAATGATTGCGAAATTTGCCTTGTCGCGCCCGTAGCCGGTTTCCAGACCCCAGATTGAGACAATCACCTCGGCGGGTACGCCATAGCGCTTTTCGATACGGCTGAGTGTCGAACCATGCTGTCTGATCAGCCTGCGTCCCTTATTGATCATCGCATTGGAGACGCGGCGCGCGTAAAATTTCTTGAAGCTGAGCTTGAAAGAATGCTGACTACGGTCCAGCCTGACGACACGTCGGTTGTAGGCGACGCCTTTCAAGGCGCGATTCAGCGTATTCCGCGAGACGCCTTCCGACGCCGCCTCCTGTTTGAAGGCTTCGAGCCACGTACCGAAGCCCGAGGCATTCTTGCCGCATTGCGCCGCCTGTGCCACGCTGCCCGTCAGCCCGGCACCTGCGAATGTGAAAAACAGAATTGCCGCGAGAAGGGGCAGGCGGGAAACTTGTCGTGTCATTTGTCAGCTCATGAGATTGCCTAGTGGAGCGAATTTGACATTTAAGTCCCGGTGGCGGCAAGGCTCATCTTCAAATGTCAAATTCAAAAGCTCCACTAGCGGAAAAGCCGACACAATCAATCACTAAGCCAAAAAGCGCTTCCGGAGGCGACATTCTTTACACATTACGCCGCTGCCGCCGGATTGCCCCATTCCCGGCGACAATCTGCCGTAGAAAAACCTTCAGAAATTCATTAGATTCTCTCTAAATTCCGCGATAAGAAATTGATACATATCATAGTGGCATCCATTGCCGCCGTTTATGTATCACAAGTTTTCAATCCTGGCGTTGGGGTCTCGTCCCGTTTGACACGCTAGGCTCGGCTCCGACCCACCCGGAGGGAGAAATGAGCTACAATAAGATTTTCGAAGACCGCATCGGCCAGCTTCACGAGGAAGGCCGTTACCGTGTCTTCGCCGATCTGAAGCGCCGCTGCGGGGCCTACCCGCAGGCCGAGCACTTCCCCAATCCCAGCCCAGAAACCAATGGCGGCCCGCGTCCGGTTACGGTCTGGTGCTCCAACGACTATCTGGGCATGAGCCAGAACCCGAAGGTGCGCGCGGCGATGCATGAGGCGATCGACGCGGTCGGCGCAGGCTCGGGCGGTACACGCAATATCTCCGGGACAACGCATTATCATGTCGAGCTGGAAGAGGAACTCGCCGACCTGCATGGCAAGGAAGCCGCCCTTCTGTTCACCTCCGCCTATATCGCCAATGACGCCACGCTCGCTACGCTCGTGAAGCTGATCCCCGGCATGGTGATCTTTTCCGATGAGAAGAACCACGCCTCGATGATCGAGGGCATCCGGCATGGCGGCGGCCCGAAGCATATCTGGCGGCATAATGATGTGGCGCATCTGGAAGAATTGCTCAGCCAACATCCCAAGGACACGCCGAAGATCATCGTCTTCGAGAGCGTCTATTCGATGGACGGGCATATCGCCCCGATCAAGGCGATCTGCGATCTGGCGGACAAATACAACGCCATGACCTATCTCGACGAGGTCCATGCCGTCGGCATGTACGGCCCCCGCGGCGGTGGCATCGCAGAACGCGAAGGGCTGATGGATCGCATCGACATCATCAACGGAACTCTGGCCAAGGGCTTCGGCGTGATGGGGGGCTATATTGCCGCGTCGAAAGCCTGCTGCGACGCGGTTCGTTCCTATGCGTCTGGCTTCATTTTCACCACCTCGCTGGCGCCTGCAATCGCCGCGGGCGCTCTCGCCTCGATCAGGCATCTGAAAGTCAGCGAGATCGAACGCGCCCGCCATCAGGAACGCGCCCGCACGCTGAAAGCCAAGCTGAAAGAGCGCGGCCTGCCGGTGATGGACAATCCGAGCCACATCGTGCCGGTGCTGGTCGGCGATCCGGTGCATTGCAAGACCGTTACCGACATGCTGCTCGACCATTACGGCATCTATGTCCAGCCGATCAACTACCCCACGGTCGCCAAGGGCACCGAGCGCATCCGCCTCACGCCGACACCGCTGCACACGGACGAGCATATGGACTGGCTCGCCACCGCGCTCGATG
>CAYOUP010000376.1:0-3128 GCA_964407125.1 uncultured Hyphomicrobiaceae bacterium
CTCCCTTTCAAATTAGAATTATACATTGCAATTACTGTGCATATAATAGACGAATATGAAGGATTTGTCAAGGCCATTGGCTTACACCTACGCTCGGGGTATTTCGCTTGCCTGGACATCAGTTTGGCAAATTGGATCCTGCATACGGATCCGGTCAAAAGCCAGTCAGCGGTTACTTCCAGCATCTGTCTCGCTGCTGCTAGGATCATTGATCCTGGAGAACTCGCTTTCGGTGAATCAAGCGTGCCCCACAAAGGGGGAACCGCCTGTGGACCAATAGATTGGGATACTGACAAGCTGAAGATGATTGTGGGGAGGCTTTCCATCCTGGATGGATCCTATCCGTGCACTCCAGTCGATTTTAAGCGATAAAACAACCGCCACTGGGTGTTGGCCAGTGGCGGGCAGCTTGATCGATCCCGAGGCCACAAGGATAAAGATTATCCTGTCTCCGCTAGCTGTGGTTCGGCGGCGACAAGCGGGAGACGCACCTCAAACGTAGTCCCCTGCCCGAGCTCGCTCTCAACTTTCACCGTGCCACCCATCAACTCCACCAGGTTGCGCGTGATAGCTAACCCAAGACCTGTGCCCTTGGCGACCGAGCTCAATTGGCGTTTATCGAGCTGGCGGTATGCCTCAAAGATTGCTTCGAAGTGCTCTTCCGGGATCCCGATCCCGGTATCGACTACGGTGATCAGCCAGGCATTTCTACCATCCGGATGCAGCCATACGTCGACCTGGCCCTGCTCGGTGAACTTAATCGCATTCGAGGTCAGGTTCAAAATCATCTGGGTGACGCGCTCATAATCACCTTGAAGCCAGGCCGGGAGCCCGGGATCTACCTGGACTACGCATGCCAGATTCTTCTCTTCTGCCATCGGTAAACAGGTGCTCTCTACGACCCTCACAACCTCATCCAGGGCGTAGGGTTCATCGATAATCTCGATCTCACCCGCCTCGATTTTCGAGAGGTCCAGCAGGTCGTTGATGATCCCTTTCAGGTGCCGGGCGCTGGTGAGCACATGCTGCATGGCGTTGCGCAGTTTCTCATTAATTGGGCCGTAGGCTTCGCGCAATGCGAGATCAGCGAAGACAATGATCGCGCTGAGCGGTGTGCGCAGCTCATGGCTGGTGCGGGCGGTGATCTGTGATTTACGGTCGCTTGCGACCTGGACCTGCTCATTGGCCTTGATCAGTTCGTAGGTCGCATCGTCCAGTGCTCGGCGCAGGTCCTGCATGGTCACGGTGTTGATAAACGCAACAAAGATCAGCGCCAGCACGCCCAGGAACGCGATCGTGATATCCATCAGTGGGAAGGGGAGCACTAGCGCAGGTGCATGTCCGATCGTCAATATCCGGATCAGCACATATAATGCCGCAGAAGCCGCTGCGATAATATAGGCTCGCCGAGGCGGCAGCATCATCCCGGAGATCAGGGTCAGCAGGAGGTAGGTCGGGATGACGATGGGCAGCAGGCCATCCAGGATCATGGTGTTGATGCCAACGAGGCTCAACAGGTAGAAAATGAGCAGGTAGCTGGCCCGGTCGGGGTGCCCCACCTGAGCGAGTCGGCGGGAAATCATCCCGATGGGGATGATGCCAAGGAGGAGTGTGAATGCGAAATGCGCGCTGGCCGACTTCTGAGGGATGAAAATGAAACCAGTCACAAGAACAAGAGGAACGCTGAAATTTACCGCCGCCTTGCACACCTCAACGACAAGGCGCTGCCGCCGGGCGACCTCCATCTCCTCGTAGGGAGATTGCGTTCTAAATGGGTTCTTGAAGTTCATCACTCCCGCTTCAACCCCCCATGAGAATAGATGCGTTCATCAAGCATCAGGCGTCCGGGAACGAAAGATCCCGGCTGGTGTGACCACATCGAATTCAAGGCCATTGCCCAGAAACCATCGTCTCAAATCTTCCTTCCAGAACAGTCCGTAGGAATTCCGGCTGCTGCGCACGACCAGATCCAGATAGGGCTGGACGTAGGGCTTGAAGGACTGAGCGCCGAAGATCAGTCCCCCTGGCCGCACGACCCGGATTGCTTCGGCGATAGCCTTGTTCGGATCCGGGGTCCAATGCAGCAGGAGCTGCCAGAAAAGCGCATCATAACTGTGATCTTGGAAGGGCAGCCGCATGGCATCCGCCTGGCGAAAGACAGGCATGTTCTCGTCGGTCAGGACTGCATGGCCGGGATCGAGCTTATCGAGGTAGGCCTCAAACTGATTCTCGGCCAGTTCGAGCATGCTCGGCACGGAATCCACAGCGGTGATCCGGATCCGGCCCTTCATCCGGAGCCAGATCTCTGCCGTTTCAAGCCCATTGCCGCAGCCAATCTCCAGCAGTTCCTTATCCATCAACCAGCGGTATTCAGAACGCGGCAGGTAATTAAAGCATCCTGCACGAATGCCCGAGTAAATCCCGCCGCTGAGCAGGTTATTGAACATCTTTACCACGCGCTGCCCCTCACCCTCGAACACTTCTTTAAATCCCTTCCGTTCAGCCCGCATCCTCTCAATGATGTTATCGGACATGGCTTCCGCCATTAAGCCCATTTGGCGAATGCGCTTATCAGTTTGCCCTACGATGTCATCCAGTGCCGGGACGTGTTCTTCAGGGTTGCTTGAAAATGTGTCGCTGTTCTGTACGAGCATGGCCTGTTTATCGTGCAGCAAGACACTCAGCACTTCTTGGGTATACTCATTGTCCTCAAACTCATATTCCGCCAATATTTCACCGTATCCCCGTGGTTGTTTCAGGAACTCAAAGAAACCGATCGTCTGCAAAGCCTGCAGGACGAAATAGCGAAATATCCGATCGCTCTGTCGTCCAGCGCGCATGCCGGTTCCGACCGTTTTAAAGATGCTCCACCAAGCTCGTAGTGTACGCATGCGTCTCCCCTGGAATATGCCTTATGATCGGTTAGTCAGGTATGGTCGAATGAATTGGACGAATTCGTCAACTTCGATCGGCTTGGCGAAATAATCATCACACCCGGCCTTCAGAGCTTTTTCCCGATCCCCGACCATAGCGTGTGCGGTGAGCGCCAGGATCGGGATGTGCTGGAACTGTTGGTTGCTCTTCAAGGCCCGGGTCACCTCCCACCCATCCAGCTTGGGGAGACTTAA
>CAYOUP010000377.1:0-3112 GCA_964407125.1 uncultured Hyphomicrobiaceae bacterium
GCTGCAATCGCTGCCGGTAATCCGCCCTCACTGATCTCGATGGAGTCAGCGCCCAGACGCCGGTGTTCGAGTACGCTTGCAGCCTCCGCCGTTGTGCTGCCGTTTTCGCAGAATATGTGGATCTTCGGGCGCGCGAAAGCCGTTGCGGCAAGCCTGACCGGTACCGGTTCGTCATCTTGCCGCTCAATCGCTTCTGCCGGGCTCATTCCGTTCCTCCCGTTGCCGCCTGTGTAGCCGGAACTGCCGCTGTCGCCGTCCGCGCGGGCCGCAAGCCAGGTCTCGGCGATTGTTCGTAGCCGTCGAAGATCCGGCCGCGGCGCATCGAATCGGTCGGTGTCTCTGGGCGAGGCAGAATGAGGTCATCCGGTTGCTCCGCGAGCATCGCCAGGTTGTGTTGCGTTGCACAGCCTGCCTTCCAAGGCGTATCCGCAGCGTCAACCTTGCCGCAGTAGGCGTGGTCGCTTTGCATCGGATCGCCGAGCCGGAACTCATCGGCGCAGGCCGACAATGCGAGCAAGGGCGAGAGCAGAAATAGCATTGTGTGCGCTTTCATTGGTCCCTCCTATTCGATGATGAAGCCATAACGCTGGCCATGATCACTGCTGGGGCCTGGCAATTCTTCTCCCGGGGCGGTCAGCATATTTTTCTCTGTATTGCGTACGAGCACCGGCGTAACGATCACCACCAGTTCCGTCTCTGAACGTATAAATTCTTCGCTGGTGAAGAGAGCCCCGATCACAGGCAGGTCCTTCAGGCCGGGAAGTCCCTCGATATTCCGTCTCGTCTGCGAGGAGATGAGCCCCGCCATTACGAGCGATCCGCCGCTAGGCATTTCAAGAACGCTGCTTGCGCGGCGAACGCGAAGGGCCGGAATGCTGATTTCATTGACGACCACCGCGCCGTCAGTGCTCAGTTCACTGACTTCCGTCTCGATGTGCAGGCTGATCCGCCCGGCGGACAGGACGACGGGTGTGAAAGACAGCGAGACCCCGAACGGCTTGAAGGTGATCTTCGTGCCATTGGTATCGTTGCCGACCGGCACGGGGTATTCGCCACCCGCCAGAAAACGCGCATTTTCGCCGGATACGGAGGTGAGATTTGGTTCGGCCAGAATCCTCGCCATACCGTTTTTTTCCAGCGCCTGAATGATCGCATCAACGCGCGCCCTGCCATTGCCCCAGCCCAATCCCAAGAGCTGTCCGGCCCCGGAACCGGACAGCGCTTGGGTCACCATCCCGAATGCAGCTGGAGGTATGGCCGCACCCGTGAGGGGAAATGCTGCTTCGCTGAGTTTGACGACGGAAATGTTGCCCGAATTGTAGGATGTGCCAATATCGACGCCTAGCCTGCGCGTCGCGGCGCGATTCATTTCAACGACGCGGACCTGCAACAGCACCTGCTCCTTGGCTTCCACATCGACCATGTTGAGAACGTGGTCGCTACCGGCAACGAAGCGTCCGGCAATATCGGTGATACGCGCGGCATCGAGCGGATTGGTCACGCTTCCCGATACGACAATATTGTCGTTGATGGATTCCAGCTTTACATTGGCGGCCGGGATCATGCGCTTGATGAGAGCTGCGACCGGCGCCAGGTCACGTTCGACGGCAATGCTAAGCGTCAGCATCGGTGCGCCGTCACGGCCGATGAAACTGGCCGTGGCCTGACCGATTTTCTGGCCCAGCAGGTGAACGCTGCGCGTGTTGCGCACGACAGCGCGGACGATCGAGGGGTCGGAAATCACGATTTCACCGAGATCACCGGGCAGGTTGACAAGGTTCGACTTGTTGAGGCCGACCGTCATGATTTGCCCTGTGTCCTGAAGATCCTGCGCGGCTTTGGCCGGACCAGGCAGAGCGAGACACACATAAATCAGTGAGACGATAATGCTGAGACAGCTCAAACTTGCGCGCGTCCGGTTCATTGTGCGCTCCTTCCCATATATCCGGTTGCGCCGTGTCCGAACCTCAGGATTCTGACGGGGGGTGGCCTTGTGTCCGCGACGAGGTTTTCAGGTAGCGTGGCGCTTGCGATTTCATCAGTCAGCGGAATAAGCGACAGCGAGATCTCCCCGCCTATGCGTGCGCCAGCGAGAATGCGGGCTTGCTCCGGTGTCAGTTCGAGCGTTGCCGTGCGATTGCCCGTTTGCGCCGCTTCACCGTTTAACGACCTGCCGACTGCGAGAACCTTCACGCCTTGCAGCAGCGTTTGCGCCCGCGGTTGCCGAAGCGCATTGCTCTCTGAATTGCTGCTCCAGAGAACATCAACCCGGTCATTCGGCTGAACAAGCCCCCCGACCGCGCTCTCCTCGCGGACCGGGACGGCGACCGCACGTTTTCCCGTTGCGATCAGTGCGGCAACATGGCTGCCCTTGCCGGGGATGACCAGCTTGGCCTCGGCAACCGGCTCGCCCGCCATGATCGGATAGCGTGCATAGGTTTTGTCGAAGCCATTCGGTGACCGGCCGCGATTGCGGATGATGGCCCCTTCCGGCGCAGCATCTTCCGGCCAGTTCTGCCAGCGCAGCTCCGATGCCTGGATCCGTTCGCCTGCCGCAAAAGCGCGTCCTGCGACGAGGAGTTCTATCGTGGACGTCCTGGTGATTACGGCGGGCTTCGGTTTTGTGATGATTGCCCTGCGAACAGCGGTCGCCGATCCGATCGCGGCGATGATTGCGATGGAAAATGTAAGGCTTCGGGGCAGGCGCATGAGACCGATCCGCAAGAATTGAATAAAATTGTTATGAGTTTCGATTGCTGCGGAATCGGTAAATGAAAGCTTAATTTTCACATAAGGGCTTAAGCGTATAAGTATTTGTACAGTTGCGATTTCCGAGTCTGTACTAAGCCATAGATGTCCAAAAATCACAGGACAGAAAATTTACAACTTATACGGTTTTGCCGAATTGTAGGGCCCGGTTTTTCTCGACATCTTGAGTTGGTTGAAAGCAATCCGCCTATGCCGGTTTGCCCCTGTTTTTGTTTTTGTATCGAGTAGCAAATGCAGTTGGCTGTTCACAAATTGAACCGTGTGCTGAGCGTTTTTGGCGCGACACTGGCCGTGGGCTTGATCGCGCTGACGGCCGCCGTCGCGCTGACGCCGGTCGCCCCGG
>CAYOUP010000378.1:0-2275 GCA_964407125.1 uncultured Hyphomicrobiaceae bacterium
TCCGCATAGCGGTAATCACCTACAGAAAGAATGTAAAAGACAAATGGGATGAGGACGAATTTTCTGATTATAAAGTTGGCACCGATGTGCAGACTGACATGAAATTACACGAAAAACAGGTGGAAATCAATGGCGTTGAGTTGCGGGAAGTACGCCGGCTGACCGATAGTGGTCACCAAACCAGTGTGATTACCACCAATTATAAAATACCAACTGCTCTGATAGCTTTCTACATGTTCTCAAGATGGACACAGGAAAATTTTTTTAGGTATATGAGGCAGGAATACGATATAGACAGGATCATGCAATATGGTGTAGATGAATTAGATAAAACCATCATGGTGGTTAACCGGGAGTACAGTAACTTTTCCTACAAACTTAAGAAGTTAAGAGAAAGAAAAGCCCGGCGCCAGGCAAAACTTTACGTCCTGGAGACAGAAAATATTGAAGGCGAAATGGAGCAAACCGGGAAGAATATTGAGAAACAATTATGCTTCAGGCAAGAGATTGAATTGCTTGAAGCAGAAGAACAAGAGATCCTGGACCAGAGAAAGCAACAACCATACAGGATAAGTATAGGTGAAATGCCTGACCAGATGAGATATAATAAGCTGAAAACGGAAAGTAAACATTTGCAGAATATCATCAAGATAATCTGCTACAGAGCCGAAACGGCTATCGCCAATTTGCTTGCTGCTCATTACCGGAAAAGCTCCAATGAAATAAGAGCGTTGGTAAAGAGTATTATATTTACAAAGGCTGATTTATATCCGGATTATCAGACAAATACTCTGACGGTCAGATTAAACAGCCTGGCAACACCACGAGACAATATGGCAATAAGGGAGATATGCCAGACGCTTAATGATTATGAAGCGGCCTTCCCAGGCACAAAACTCAAGCTGCTTTTTAAAACCGCGACATTACAGCCTGCGAGAGATCCGGAGTTCTGAACTTGCAATAACCAACCTCACTCAAATGCCAAATAATCCCAACAGATTATCCCGATTCTGGCAGGAACTGAAACGAAGGAAGGTAATTCGTGTGATTACAGTTTACGCCGCAGCTGCTTTTGTTATTATTGAGCTTACGAATAATATCACAGAACCTTTAAGCTTACCTGAATGGGTTCCTACATTGGTCATTGTTCTGCTTGCCATTGGATTCCTTATAAGTATTGTAATGTCATGGATCTTTGATATCACACCGGAAGGCGTACAAAAGACCAAACCGGTAAGCAAGAAAACGGAGCCGAAAAAAGAAAAACTTTCAAGTACGATGGGCTGGCAGATTGCTACCTATACAAGCATTGTAGTCATTATAGGGTTATTGATTCTAAACATTGTTGGGAGAAAGCGACAGACTGTAGAAAATATAGAACTGGAAGAATCCATTGCTGTTTTACCTTTCCAGGATATGAGCCCACAGAAAGATCAGGAATATTTTTGTGACGGCATGACGGAAGAGATCATTAATTCCCTTACTCATATCAAAGACCTACGTGTCATTGCCCGCACATCCTCATTCGCCTTCAAAAATAAGGATGTAGACATCCGTGAGATCGGGGAAAAACTAAACGTCGGGACGCTGCTCGAAGGAAGTGTGCGTAAATCCGGAGACCGGCTTCGGATTACAGCTCAGCTTATAAATGCAGAGGATGGAAGCCATATTTGGTCTGATAGTTATGATAGAACAATGAAGGATATCTTCGACATTCAAGATGAAATTACTCTAGCAATTGTTGATAACCTGAAAATAAAACTCATAGGCAGTGAGGAAGAATCAATAGTAAAGCATTACACTGATAATCCGGAACTCTACAATCTCTATTTGCTCGGACTTCACCATGCAAACAAGTGGACTCCAGAAGATTTTACCAAAAGTGAAGAATACTTTGAGCAAGCAATAAAAAAAGATCCTAACTATGCGCTGGCTTATGTCGGGATTGCAGAAGTGAATGCGTTCAATACCTTTTTTATGAGTATAGAGCCAAAAGAAGCGGTGCAAAAGGCCAAAGAACACCTGAAAACTGCCCTCCGACTGGAAAAAGACCTCGCGGAAGCCCATGCAGTCCTCGGCCAGTTACACGCATTTTATGATTGGGACTGGGATAAAGCCGATAAGGAATTCAAAAGGGCACTCAACTTGAATCCGAACTCTGTTCTGAGTCTTACTCATTATTCGAGCTTTTTAGCCATTTCAGGACAGCAAGAGCGAGCCGTCCAAATGGCAAAACAGGCCAGGGATCTCGATCCTCTTTCGATAAATACAAATT
>CAYOUP010000378.1:2285-3094 GCA_964407125.1 uncultured Hyphomicrobiaceae bacterium
GAACGACTCATTCAGGCCGGTCATTTTGATGAGGCCATCGATCATCTGAAGCAGACTATTACCATGGACCCACACTGGTATTACTCGTATGCACTTCTCGGGGTGGCTTACTACGCTAAATCAAAAATCAAAGAGGCAATAGAAGCTTTGGAAAAATGTTATGAGCTTTCGGGACATACCCCCATGGGAGCCGTTAATCTTGCCTGTGCTTATTACGCGCAAGGGAAAAATCACCAGGGAGATGTTGTATTTAACGAAATGAAAGAGATCGCTAAAAAAGAGTATGTTCCTGCAAGCCTTTTCGTAGCTGTATATCTTGTAAGGGGGGAAATGGATGAAGCATACAAATGGTGGAAGAAAGCATGCGACAATCGTGATTTTATGCTTCCGTTTTTTTCAAGCTTTAAGGATCCTAAGACTTTTTGGACGACCCCCGATGAGCAGAGATTTCATGATGCGATCGATGAATTAAGGAAGTCAAAATGATCGCACAATACCATGAAACATGATAAGGAAAATGTATTGAAAGCTTTAACTATTTAATTGAGAACATTTACCTTGAATGATCCGGCAGGTCCTTGGATAATAGCTGGCCTATCTTAAATGATCGATTAAATAATAATCTCTTCCTTCAAAATATCATTGGTAAAGAAAGATTCAAAAAGCTCATGGAAAAGGTCAAACACGAATGGGAAAGTTTTTAAGTATAGAGAATCTTCGAATGGATCTTTAATAGGAAGGCTAGTTACGACAGCTAACATTGTGTATACGCCATTTGTAATTGTCACGCCTTTTGCAGTTCAGTATTC
>CAYOUP010000379.1:0-3074 GCA_964407125.1 uncultured Hyphomicrobiaceae bacterium
TGTTTTCTGCATAAGCTGAATGATAGAACCCGGTACCAAAATAGTATTGCCATATTTCATTGCCTCTTTTTACCATACCATGCGCCAGATAGGCCTGGTTTACTGTCCAGTCACCATGTTTCCCGCTGCCAACATAAGTGGGACGGTAATACCTCTTCCAGTTTACCCCGTCCCGGCTGACGGCAACCTGGGTTTCGATGGGACCTGATCCCCTTCCCCGTCGAGGATCCATCAATATCTGCCGGGTCACCGGACCATCTTTTTCATAATGGAAGTATACAATGGGAAATGCCAGGTAGACATCCGGGGCATATTCATATTTGGTTGCCTTGGTTACGTACTGGTCCACTCCCGGAAGGTCATTTTCATCAGGAAGGAAAGAATGGGGAAACTCTATGCCGAATCCGCCGGGTGTCAGTGGACCGTTATCCAACCACCAGGGCTGGGGTTGCCGCAGCCTCATGGTTTTGGAAGCTTCCCAGGTATCCTCCTGGCTTACAGGGTCAAATGGGACCGGATGGTAGAGATCGGCAGTTTCGGTTCTGACTGATTGTCTTTGTGTTGCGCCAGCCGGGGTGAGCCCCATACCCGAGCGGTGATAGCCCACATAGAGTTGTCGCTGGTCATCATAGAAGGTGCAGGACTGTGTTCCGGAACGGAAGGAGATATGGGCCGTTTTATGTCTCGTCCAGCTATATCCATCGGGTGAGGTGTACAGGTAAATTCCCCGGTTGTGAAACCCGGTGATGTATCTCCATTTTTCTTCCGCAGAGGCATTGGGATCGATAAAAGGATTCCCCATGCCTCCTGTGGGTTCATGGTTGACAATGTTTTTCTGTCCCCTGTAATCACTCCCCATATCCGGGATGGTGAAATTGATCCCGTCTTCAGAGGTCCTGACTGCCAAATAATCATCGTGAATGGAATTATAGATCCGGATCAGTCCCTCTTCATCTTCCACTACTGTCAGGTGTTTCCTGAAGGCCCCTTCAATTTTGCTTATTACCTTCTCTGCCAGCCTGGGAGGATTTACGTTAAACGTAATGTTTTCGGATTCACTGAAGAGGGCATCATCAATGAAAAGGAATTTGCGCCCATCCAGGGGCAGGGGTTCAGATTCGGGTCCGCCAAACAAAGGGGGTGGACCGGCCATCAAATCTTCCCTGTTAACAACCTGTCTTGCCGGGGAAAAACTGCCTGGAAGCTCAAAATCCTTCTTGTAGAGAATCCCCTCTGAAAACCTTAACTCATCAATTACCCCGGGAAGTGGCATCTCCCAGGCGCTGTTCCGGCAGAGACTCATATAGGCCTCCTCTCCATGTCCGATCGACCTGACTTCAATGGTCTCAGAGGAGGCCAGTTTCCCATTGACAAAATGACTTAAAATATTTTTTCCGGCATCGTAAGTGAATGCCAGGTGCACCCAATCACCAGCCAGTATGGCTTTTTTGTCCGAGGCCAGTTTTACCCGGCTTCCAGAGGCCGTATTGATGAATTCAAATGAGGCATCTTCGGGGTGATAAAGCAATCGGGTGATCTCTTCATTGTCCACCCGTGGCCCCTGCCCGATCTCAAACAGCACACCCGGTCCTGATCCCTCTCCCGAAGCACTGAACCAGCATTCAACCGTCCAGTTAAAATTCCCCAGGTTCAGTTTTGAATCCGTCGGATTCACGAAGCCGACCTCTTTTCTCAGGTGTTTTTCACCGCTTGTCATCAAGGCACTGAACTGTGCATTATACCAGGTCAGGGGAGCCACGGTTCTTCCATCCAAAGGCTCCATTTCCTGGAGGCCAAATAATTCTTCTCCCTCAGGCAATATGATATCTTCATGCATAATGGGTGACAGTGCATTGCCAAACCTGCCATGAACCAGCGAACCACCCAGTCCCAGTACCAGCGGATAATCATTCTCCGACTGGTCATCCAGTACATGGCTGGGGTAAAGCCCCAACGGTTCATCAAAGAGCCAGAGCGCTATGGTTCTGTCAGTTGTTTCTGCCTGCACAGAGCCGAGCAGCAAATTTATGGCCACCGTTATCATCCATATTCCTGAAATTCTTCTTATTATCTTCATTAATTCTCTTTAAATTCCATTGCATATAATTTCGAGCCACGCATCCGGAAAACCAGTTGCACGGTCCTTCCTGACAGGAAGGAAACATCCTTGGAGGTCCTGACATTCCTGGCATATTGAATATAGTCCTCTTCATCATGTATCTCTAAGCTCTCTAGTTCATCTGCATTCTGTAGCCATTCGACTTCTGTCCCGGTAAAATCCCCATTGATATAAATACAATTATCCAGTCCGTATCCCGGGATAGCTTCCCCCTCATCATCAAGGAAGCCCACCTGCACATAACCCGCAGCATCAGTATCCACATTCAGGACCAGGCGCTTACCCGTAAATCTGAATGGCCTGGTATAAACATAGCCTTCCTTCCCATAGGGTGAATCTATGGATACAAATCCATCCAGGCGCTGCACCAGCCGGTATACTTCCCGATGGTATCCACTTTTTTCCCAGGAAGAATGATAGCGGGTTTCCCCGAAATAATATTGCCAGATCTCATCTCCCCTGCGGATCATACCATGGGCCAGGTAAGCCTGTTTAATATCCCGCCCGGCATGCATGCCGATTCCCGTATAGGCAGGCCGGGGGTAACGCTTCCAGTTTACAGCATCACGGCTTACTGATAGCTGTGTCTCAATGGGACCTGATCCTTTCATCCTTTCCGGTGAAAAGAGGATCAGCCTGAGCGGATCCCCAGCATCCTCATAATGGAAATAAAGCAGGGGGAATGCCATGTATACATCGGGTGCCCAGGGATACTTAATGGCTTTGGGCACATAGATATCTGTCTCAGCCGGGTCAAGCGTATCAACCTCTTCGAAGACGGTCGGGTATTCAATGGCAAAACCGCCTGGGGTAAGGGGACCGTTATCCATGTACCAGGGAATAGGTGTCCGCATATTCATTTTGCCTTCAAGTGCCTGATAATCTTCCATCGAGGCATGCACAAAAGGCCAGGGACGGTCAACCACATCCGTTTCTGTCATGACAAAGGTTCGGC
>CAYOUP010000380.1:0-3050 GCA_964407125.1 uncultured Hyphomicrobiaceae bacterium
AGATTGGACCAATCTGGTCAGCATTATGACCACATCGTAGGGGCGACGCATTCCCAGACCGACGATCAGAACAGGATGGCCTGTCGTGGGACGGACGGCACTGCCAACAGGTCGTTCACGGAAAACGTCGCCCCCACTCGTAGATATCTGAATCCAGATTGGCGTTCGTTGTCTTTGCCACTGAGTTTAGCATACCTCTACTCAAGAAGCCAAAATCGATTCTACGTCTCCATTGCACTACAGTTGCTGCCTGGAAGCCAGGGAAATCTGGCCCATCGGTACTCCCGCCGTTTGGCGAGAAGTGTTGCCGTATTTCACTTCTCGGTCATATTGCAGTAGGAGCAACGGAGTAGTAGGCGCATTGACAAAAACCTGGATCTGAATATAATAATTCAACGTGTATTGAAGTATATTATGAATGTCATCGAGCCATTCAATGGCAATCGTGAGGGTATGCTAGATGATGGATAACGAAACCCTGGCCAAAACGCTCAAGGCACTCAGTGATCCCACACGCCTGAGCATCTTTGATATGCTGATGGAAGGAGTTCAGTGTAACTGTGAGATCTCGGAGCGGCTTGGATTGTCACTCAGTTTAGTGTCTCATCACTTGCGTGCTTTACGTCAGGTTGGTCTGGTCCAAGGAGAGCGCGATTCCGGGGATGCTCGTTGGATCTACTATTCAATAGACCGGGAAGTGTTAATGCGGCTAGGTCAGGTGATGAACCATCTATTGGACGTCAACCGTATTCAACCTCGGGTTCCATCGTGCGGGCCAAAGAGATGTGATAACTGCTCAGAACTCGAAGGAAGGAGATAGAGCAATGAGTAAATTCGAAAAATACCTCGCCCTGTGGGTTGCACTCTGTATGGCTATCGGTGTCGTGCTTTCGCAGACGGTGCCCGGCATCAGCAAAGCCATCGACTCGTGGCAGATCCGCGGGATCTCGATCCCCATCGGTATATGCCTCTTTTTGATGATGTACCCGGCATTGCTGAATCTGCAGCTATCCGAGTTGAAAAAACTGAGAGACAATCCCAAGCCGATCATTATGACCTTATTTTCCAACTGGATCGTCGCCCCCCTCGTCGCAGCAGGGCTGGCATCCCTGTTCTTGCAGGGAAACGAACAGCTCATCGTGGCGGTGATCCTGCTGGGATCGAGTCCGTGCACCGCAATGGTGCTCGTCTGGGGCAAGCTGTCCGAGGGGAACCAGGAACAGAACGTGCTCAACACCAGTTTGAACACGATCACGATCATGGTGCTCTACGTGCCGATGGTTTCGCTTTTGACGGGCATCCAGAACATCCCCATCGACCGGGGGCTGTTGGCTATCTCTGCTTTCGTTTTTATTGGCCTGCCGTTGGTTGTGGGGATCATCAGCAAGCGAGTTCTGATCAGGACCAGGGGAGAAACTTGGTTCGGGAACGTATATCGCCCCACCGTGGGCAAGATCGCCATCGGAGCCCTTTTGATGACGCTGATCGTGCTCTTCTCGTTGAACGGTCAGGTGTTGATCGACCACTTTGACCAGCTACTGCTGGTTTCGGTGCCGCTGCTGCTCGGCTTCGTCATCGTGGTTGGGTTCAACCTGTTCATCACCAGGGTCTTTGGCCTGGCGTATCCGGAAGCGATCACCACGGTCATCATTGGCTCTTCCAGTCACTTTGAGATCGCCATCGCTACCGCAGTGGCTATGTATGGCGTCGGTTCATATGCAGCCCTGGGAACCACAATGGGCTTGTTCTGGGAAGTGCCCATTATGCTTGGCCTGGTCTATCTGGGCAAAGCCCTGGAGAAACGAGGTTTTTGGTCTGGCAGGAGTTTGCGGTCTGGGCAATTGGCAGAGATGCCTGTAGAAGCAACGACAGATATGGATTGAGTCTGGAGAAGCTCGGATAGACGAGCTGCCGAGGTGCTCATCGCCCGAATAGGAATCGGCGATGATCGACAATGACTTTCTTGACATAGGCTGTCTTTTGCTATATAATATGCGGTGTATTGCATATACGTCTCATTGCATATTTCGGATACTCGATGAAAAACAATAATCCATACCAGCAGACAGCAAAGCTATTTCATATACTATCCCACCAAGCTCGACTGCACATCCTGGACGAGCTGCGGAAAGACGAGGCGTGCGTGTGTCACCTTCAGGCCGTGTTGAAGCGGCCCCAGGCGTACGTCTCTCAACAACTCCGCGTATTGCGAGAAGCGGATCTGGTGGCAGACCGGAGGGACGGGTCACTTATCTACTATCGGCTGGCCGATCCGCAGGTGGAACGGTTGATCGGTGAGGTCCTGGGCTCACCCGGAGAACGAACTTGCGTCGCTGAGTGTCCATGTCCCCGCTGTCAGGAATAGGGACCCAGCGGCGTTCGAGGGGGCGGAAGAAGAGAAGCTCGACAAGTTCAGGGAGGTTCGAGATCTGATAGAGCAGCAGATCATAACTTGGTTGGATGACATAGGATCTGGCTAAGACAGAGTTCCGGGCAAGGATGGGCCGTGATAGACACGGCCTTCCTTTAGGAGAAAGCACATTCAGCGGAGTGCATATAGATTCAGACTGGGAGGTTTAGGATGAGTGTTGTTGGGTACATCGCGATGTTGCTGCAGACAGGGTTGGGCAGCCTGGCGGCCTATCTGGCGGCCCACGTGTTGTTGTGTCTGCTGCCGGCCTTTTTGATCGCCGGGGCATTGGCCGCCCTGATCCCCAAGGAGGCCATCACCAAGTACCTGGGACGGAACGCCCCCAAGTGGATTTCCTACCCGGCATCGGCGGTGGGCGGCTTTGTGTTGGCCGTCTGCTCGTGCACGATCATGCCGCTCTTTGCCAGCATCTATAAGAAAGGGGCAGGGCTAGGCCCGGCGATCACGTTTCTGTTCGTCGGACCGGCGGTCAACATCCTGGCCATCTCCTTGACCGGCGTGCAGATTGGGATGGACATCGCGCTGGCGCGCATCATCCTCTCGATCGTCTTTGGCATCGGCATTGGTCTGCTGATGGCCTGGTTCTTCCGCGAGGACGACGAGGCCCATAACGAGGCTA
>CAYOUP010000381.1:0-3040 GCA_964407125.1 uncultured Hyphomicrobiaceae bacterium
ATCTTTCTAAACAGCCAGACTGATCCATCATTGGATGAAGGCCAGCAGGATGTCATACAGGAATACTACCAGCTTGCCATTGAGGATTATAACCGGGCTGTTGAGCTGAATCCTGATTTTATTTATGCAAGGTTTAACAGGGCTTATGTAAGAAGCCTGATGGAGGATTTTGAGGCAGCGATCGAAGAATATACATACTGCCTGGATGAAGAGGAAAACTTCGCACAGGCATATTATAATAGGGGACTTCTTTATATATTTATAGAAAATCCTACGAAGGGTTGTGCAGATCTTAGCAAAGCAGGTGAGCTGGGCATACAAAGTGCTTACCAGGTAATTTATAAATTCTGTAATAATTGATGTGGGTTCCCATTTCTTACCCCTGATCTAAATTTTATCTAAATTCCTTACCACATACCGGGGAATAACCTGGCTTGAAACAGGGGAAAATCAAATCATACAAAGGACGACTTTTATTCTTCGCTCATCCATTCTAATTCCATTCTAAGCAATTTCAGTATTACAGGTGTTAAATTCTGTAATTTTAACCTCCTGGCATTCAATGCCTAAATAAAATGAAAGGAGAAAAACTTGAAAAATTCACAGATAGGATCATGTCTGATGTAAACGCTGCTATGAGCTGCCTGAATCTTTACATCGGTGATCGAGTGGGATTATTTAAGGCACTCCAGTTACTTGAAAGTACTGATGCCAAAAGACTGGCCGATTACAGCCAAACAAATGAGCGCTATATAAAGGAATGGCTTGAATGTATGGCTGCCGGGGCCTATATTGACCATGATCCTGTAACTGGAAAGTTTTCCATCCCTTCAGAACATGCCCTGGCACTTACTCGACAGGACAACCCATATTATATGGCCGCTTTCCTGTGCTGGATCCCGGCCATGCATGACATGGCTGTAGAAAATATCCCCCTGAACGGTAAATATGATCTGATCACTGCCTTTGAATGCCTGCATGATATGGCCTATCCCCAAATAGCCTTGCGGAAAATGAAGGAGATGCTTGCAGAGGATGGAGCAGTGTTGATATCCGAGGAAGCTGTCGGCGATAACCTGAAGTAAAATAAAATCTACCTGGGACACCTGATGTATAATTTCTCAGTACTGCATTGTTTGCCCCAGTCAATGGTATTCCCTGATTCGGCAGCCATAGGCACTGTATTTAATCCTTCAAAGATTAAAGAACTCGCGGCAGAAGCCGGATTTTCAAAGTTTGAGGTTCTGCCGGTGGAAAATGATTTCTGGCGATTTTATCAATTAAAACATTAATAAATAAGAAAGGAGTAAACCCATGTCAAAATTCCTGATTGAAGTCCCACATGAAGAAACTGAACAGGCCTGTATACAGGCAGTGAAAATTTTTCATGAAACAGGTTCACATTTCCTGGCCAATGCAGACTGGGGTTGCCACGATGGAGACCATAAAGCATGGATGCTGGTTGACGTTGATACCAAGGACCAGGCAAGGATGATCATCCCATCCGCCTTTAGGTCAGAGGCCAAGATTATTGAACTGCATAAATTTACCAGGGCAGAGATGGAGGAGTATTTACATCATTGATCAGTCAATATAACTATACTCTTCTTTGAGGTTCAGCGCTTGCCGGGCCTCTTCACTTGGCCTGGGATTAAAATCCTTTTCAGCATAATAGGGTGCTCCCAGCCATTTCATTTCTCCTCCAAGTTCACGGGGATCACCATTTTCCTTTAGGTATTTTGTGAGTTTGTCTGAAAGCATTTTGCTGATGTCACTATACTCGGCATCACCGGCAATATTGACCATCTGGAAAGGATCTTTTGCCAGATCGTATAGTTCTTCGGCGGGGCGTTTTTCAAAAGCCAGGCTGAATAAGTTTTTTACTCCTTCCTTTTCTTTGTTCTTAAGTATATACAACTTAGTCGGGCTGGGGTAATGCAGCATATGGGCATCCACATCTCCATAGAGTGGTGGTTCACCTGCAGGCCAGCTATCGGGTTCATAATTCCGGATATAAAGAAAATCTTTCGTCCTGAGTGAACGCGCCCCGTATCCGGTCCCGCCTTTTCGGACAAAAGCATGCCTTTCCCGGGCTGCAACAATGAAATCCCTTTTTTTATCAATAATGCCCTCCTTTTCTGATTCCAGGATATTAACGAAACTCCTGGCATTCATATGATCCGGGATGGGTAAGCCAGCCAGTTCCAGAAAAGTAGGGGCGAAATCATTCAGGCTGACAAAATCATCAATCAACCTGCCTCCTTTATACCTTTCCGGCATGGAAAAAATCAGGGGTATCCTGGTCCCAAAATCATACAGGTTTGCCAGTCCCCTGGGCATTTGCCAGCCATTATCACTGCACACAATCATTAGGGTATTCTCCAGCTCTCCCATCTCTTTGACCAGCTGAATATATGATGCCACATCCTTGTCGAAGTTCTGGATCTCTGCATAATAATCCCCAATATCCCTTCTTACATCTTCATTATCTGGCAGGTAGGGAGGCACGATTATATCACCTGGGTTTATACCTGCTTCTTTCCATCCACCGGTTTTATAAGGCCTGTGGGGATCACGGGAACTGTACCAGTAACAAAAGGGCTGACCTTTCTCTTTTTCATTATAAAATTCCTCAAATGAATTAAAGCGGTCACCAGCGGGATTTCGGCTGCGCCCCCCTGCCTCGTAATCACCGGGTCCCCAGCCCTTCCCCTCATAACCTACGAGATATCCTGCTTCTTCGAGCATATCGGTATAAACCTTGAATTTTGCCGGTAAAGTCCCCCAGAGATTGGCCCCTTCCTCCAGCCTCCAGATGTCCTGTCCCGTAAGCATGGATGCCCTGGCCGGAGTGCACGAAGGAGCTGAACAATAGGCATTGGTGAATCGTATGCCACTTTCTGACAACCCGTCAATGGTCGGTGTTTTTATGACCGGGTCCCCATAGCAGCCGAGATGGTTCCACGAGTGGTTGTCGGACATTATTATGAGGATGTTAGGCCTGGCTTGTTCCATCTTCTTTTCAGAGCCACAGCCCCAG
>CAYOUP010000382.1:0-3018 GCA_964407125.1 uncultured Hyphomicrobiaceae bacterium
GTGGATGCAGCGCGTCATGATGGTCTTCACCAGCGGGCCGATATACTTGTCCTCGACGGCGCGCTTGTTCTCCTTGAAGCGGCTGCCATCGACGCCATAGGCCATCGCCTGGTCCTGCAGGTCGCATTCGCCGCCCTGATCGCAGATCGGACAATCGAGCGGATGATTCAGCAGCAGAAATTCCATCACGCCTTCACGCGCCTTTTTCGTCAGCGCACTATTGGTGTTGATGGTCGGCGGCGTGCCGTCACGTCCGGGCCGGAGATCGTTGACGCTCATATGGCATGAGGCGACCGGCTTGGGCATCCCGGCGACCTCGACCAGACACATGCGGCAATTGCCTGCGATCGAAAGCCGCTCGTGATAGCAGAAACGGGGAATTTCAGCACCTGCCAGTTCGCAGGCCTGAAGCAGGTTCAGCCCGTCTTCAACGTCTATCGGCTTGTCGTTGATGATCAGTTTTGGCATTGACCGCTCTTTTTTAGTGCCTTGGCAATTGACCCCAGCTTTTATGCCGCTGCGGCGGCGAGCGCAACAGGGCTACACGACGCAGCCTGTCTGGTTCGTTGCCCGTTAAAGGCTAACCGAACATCATCCATTGCTGCGCGTAAACCCTGCCATCTCTGGCACGGCTCTCGCAACTGCACAATAAAAAAGAGGTTGTCCGCGCTTATGCACCATCGGATTCGAAGACAAATCGCAACGCCTGAATAGTCCAGCGGCAAAAATGCCCCGTCAGGCACAGCGTTGTTCGCGCCATAGCTTTGCTTCAGCAACGCTTTCCCAGCCGAACGCATAGTCGGACGGGCCGTTTTCCTGCAAATGCTCAAGACGGCGGCGGCCTTCTCCCGCCGTCGGCATCGTGCCGGCTTCAATCCACCACATTGCGAAATGCGGCTTTGACATCGCCTCGAACCAGCCCGACTTGCGGCGGTAGATATTAGCGTGAACCGTCTGCCAGACGAATCGCTCGAAACTTTCCACATCCTGCCAGACCGACATGTTCACGATGATCATCGGATCGTCATAAGCCTGGATCACGGTTGCATTGCCGGTCTCATCCTTGAGACGCCAGACAAAGCCCGGCATGCGCTCGGCGGCGGCGTTGACACGGTCGAGATTGGCGTAAAAATCCGCGACGCGCTCGTCGCCTTCCGTGTACAGCAGGCGGGCGATATTGATCTGGGCAAGTCGTTTCATTGGCGGTGTCCTTTACTCTGATCATTCGCTTTATATCCTAGGCAACGGCTGTTTTATTGCCAAGCCTGTCATCGGCGAGACAATGTGATACATTTCAGCAGGAAATGCGCCGCTTTTGTATGCAAGAGGATGCACCATGAAACTCAGATTCGTAATCCTTACAGCCGTTATGACATGCGCTTCTACCCAAGCCGCGCTGGCGGACAGGATCGATGGGACATGGTGCTCGCCGGACGGCAAGAGCGTCTCCGTTGACGGGCCGCGCGTCACCACATCGCACGGCAACGCCGTCGATGCGAACTACAATCGCCATCATGTAGACTACATCATACCGGCGGGCGAACCGGATGAAGGCGGCCAGTTCCGCGCAGACCAGCTCAATGACAATCAGATCATGGTGATCCTGTTCGGCGCGGGCGGGGAGCCGAAAGGCCAAGCGGAAATCTGGACGCAATGCAAGCCTGTGAGCTGATTGCAAACAGATTGGGCAATTTTGTAAAGTTACGTAAATCCCGCCCACCACATGGCAAATCGCGCATATTTTAGGCCTGCGAAGGCAAGCGCGATGCGCCATGACACTCTATAAAAGAGCGCGACTTATCTGCTTGCCGGGTCAAGATGATCAGGAGCAATTTGTCGTGAACAGCATAACCAGATTTCTCAACAATCATTACGTCTTCTGGGCGATCCTCTCTATTCCCGCAATCCCGATGCTGGCCGATCTGATGACCAGCGATAATTCACGCATTATCCACGGGCTGGTGCATCCGACCGGCGAATTTGCCGCCCGTTTTCTGATCATCACATTGATGATCACGCCGTTGATGTTATTGCTGCCGCAATGGCGCGGCCCGCGCTGGCTGATGCGCAGGCGGCGCTACATCGGCGTGGCGGCATTCGGCTATGCGGCAGCACACACGGTCTTCTACCTCATCGACAAGGGCGCGATCGCGGTCACTAACGCAGAACTCGGCAAGACGCTGATCTGGACCGGCTGGCTGGCATTCCTGATCTTTGTGCCCCTTGCCATCACATCGACCGATGGCTGGGTCCGCAGGCTCGGCACGAGCTGGAAGCCGCTGCAACGCTGGGTTTATGCAGCGGCTGTACTGACGCTTCTGCATTGGGCGGTTCTGCATAATTGGGGTGGTTCGGTGCCTGCGCTGATCCATTTCGGACCGCTTATCGCACTTGAGACCTACCGGATCTGGTGGGTTCTGAACCGCCCGCGCCGGGCGCAATCGGCGAGGACGGCCCGTCGGATAACGGCTTGATTTCTGGTGAAAATTCAGGGCGATGGCCCGGAGCTATTCCGAGCTATCGCCTTTCCTGGCCGCATTATAAGCCGCGAACAGATCGGTGACCTTGACGCCGTCGATGATCATCCCGGCATAGAGGCAGTTCTCGATCGCAACAGCGCTCAGATTGGCGTGCTCGATCTTGCTGCTCGACAGATTGACATTGTTGAACCAGGAATTCGCCATGGTCGCGTCATCGACCTGAAAGCGCGAAAGATTGGCGCGGCTGATCTTGCAGACCGAGGCATTGACGTTGTTCAGATGCGAATTCGAAAGGTTCACGTCGTCGAATTTCGAACCGCTGATATTGGACCGCTGAACATCCAGATTTTCGCGGGTGTCGTGAATCTCTTTCGTCATCACTCCGCCGCCATGATGCGCAAACCGCTCGTGCTTGTCGTCTGGGCAGCGTCGATGCGTTCCTCGATCACGTGACGGAAATGGCGGATCAGGCCCTGAATCGGCCATGCCGCCGCATCGCCAAGCGCACAGATCGTATGTCCCTCGACCTGTTTGGTCA
>CAYOUP010000383.1:0-3003 GCA_964407125.1 uncultured Hyphomicrobiaceae bacterium
GATCGTCTGAGGCCTTGCGATGCTCGCACGAGCAATGCGCTTCACACATTGATCCGCCAGCGTCATCTTACGCCATCATGCGGAGAGTTTAGCCTCTACCGCGGAGAGAACCGTGACCCCGGCAAGGATGAAAACAGAGCTTGACCCCGAACCCGGAATTAGAGAACAGCCTCGGACGTAAGCGGTCTTATTGTTCTGCATGCTGATAATGCTTGAATGCTGACTTGGTCATCTCACTCCACATGTTTTGCACTTCGGCTAAGACAACACGGTGAGCGCGAAATTTGCCTGCCGCGGCAGTGTGGCCGGGTGCCTATGAAACTTGACGGCATACGCCCGGGCAATTTTTCGACGACCAAGCTTAGGCAGAATGACGTTCTTGATCAGCCTGTTATATTCATAATGTGTCTTCGGCTTCAGCTTTGCAAAATTATGCGCTCTGTATCCGACGATGGCTTCGCGAATGTAATGCAGGCTTTGTGTGCTTCCTTTTCAATCGCAGGATCATGACCGCTTGCCGCTTGCCGCTTGCCGCTTGCCGCTTGCCGCTTTGCGCCGAAGCCGGACGGCCTCATTGCGCGCAAGCCCCGGAGCGCGAATTGAAATGCGAGGCGAAAGCGCCTCCAGTAGCATGAGCCGGGTGACACATTCCAAAACCATCAAGTGCTGCAATTTTGCAAGGATCACAAGACGTTGGACTCACTCTCTCGCCAGAGAGACCCGCTCTTCCCATCAAATTGTCATAATATCATCATCTGGGAGTTCAATTCATTTGTAATAAATTGAATTTAATTTGTAATGCATTGAATTTGAATTGATTTTTTCGATATTATGAAAAAAATTTCCATAATATTTATCTTAAAGTTGCCATTTTTTGTCCTTGGTTTCGCTATGAACGCGGCCTTCTGACGCCTCCTTTACTGGTTAATGTTCTGTTCAGCAATCCCGCAACGGCGGTCGAGCTCCGTTTTTGCACGAGCGATGCAAATCGGGATGCCGCCTAAAATTTAATGGGGGAAGAGGGTAAGGCAATGAAACGATTTTCCAGTATTTCGATGCTTTCCTGCATCTTCGCGAGCGCCACACTGCTTCAGGTAGCGTTCCTTAGCCAGGATGCCGCTGCCGGCGAACCTTGGCGGACGGAAGCAGCACAAACAAACCAGGCAGTAGAATCAGGCAAGGGTGATCGTCTCGCATTGCCGGATGAGACAACTGGCGCGGTCGGTTCGACAATTGCCGTAAAGAGCAGCGGACAGGCGGTCGAAAAGCAAGCGGCACAGGCGCAGCCTCCGAAAGCGGCCAAATCGACTGATGCGGCGTTCCAAACGGAAACCGTCGGGCAGGCGCAAACGGAAACTGTCGAACAGCCACAGACGGAAACTCAGGCGCAAACGGAAACCGTCGAGCAGATCGGCGGCCAGCTGCTTGCTGGGGACAAGGTGCCAGGCCAGACCGACGATCTGCTCGTGCGGACACCTGAGGAGAATCAGGGGCTTGGGAATCAGGGGCTAAATGCTCCTGTCGCGAACGCCGGAAGGGCTCCGGTCAATGACACCGGGAATGGTGCCCAGCCTGAAGCAGCGCCCGAAACAACCCAAACCGCGTATGTCAGGCCAAATGGTGCTGGCAGCCCAAATGGTGCTGGCGGCGATGAGAAACTGTCTGAAGAGGCGGTAGCGGATGGCGTTGGGCAGATATCTGTACTCGCTGCATCTGTAAAAGCCGTGAAAGCCAACGACACGCTGCCCAAGATCAGTCAGGCGAAACTCTCCCTCTATCCCACCGCTGCGCAATGTGGCGAGTGCCATAAACAGATCTACGAAGAGTGGTCTTCCTCGAATCACGCCTATGCGTCGATCTCGCCGATGTTCCATGCATTCGAGCAGAAGTTCACGGAGCTGACCAGAGGGACGGTCGGCACTTTCTGTGTGCGCTGCCACCAGCAGGTCGGCACCCAGCTTGGCGAGAAACGCGATACGCCGCTTTGGCAGCGCGCCGCGATCTCACGCGAGGGCGTGAGCTGCATCACCTGCCACCGTGTTCCTGAGCAATACGGCAAGGTTAACGGCGAGCGCCGTGTCATACCGGGTAAGATCTTCGACCCGGTCTACGGTAGCGGCGAAAACAGCGTCATCAGGGACGTCCTTGCCAATAAGGAGACCTTCACCGTCAAGACCAGTGAAGACGGGCGTGGTAACAGTATCCACAACGGCATCATGACGAACCCCCAGATCACCAAGTCGGAATTCTGCGTGAGCTGCCATCAGGTTGCCGTCAATTTGGGCATCAAGCTGGAGATCGTCTGGGATCAGTACCGCGACAGCCCGGCGCGCAAGGCCGGCGTCACCTGCCAGAATTGCCACATGGGCAAGGTTCCCGGAAAGAACGAGGGTTATGCGACGGCTCCCTCTGCCGTAATCGGCGGCAAGGAGATCAACCCTGGACGCAGGCACGCCAATCATCGCTTCATTGGCCCAGGCTATTCGATCGCCCATCCTGGCATCTTCCCCCAGAATGTGAAGGCACAGCAGGCCTTTTCAATCAAGGAGTGGCTGCAGTTTGACTGGCGCGCCGGTTGGGGTACCACCGAGTTCGAGGACAAGGTCGCCAATGGCGCGATCAAGGTGAACTTTCCCAAGCGCTGGGCCGAGCAGCTCGATCGTGAAGACGCCCGGGCGATCATCGAAGAGAACCTCGCGAAGCTCAAAGAGCGGTACGAGATCAGAAAACAGGTCATGGAGAATGGCAGCAAGGTCGACGGTCCCTACATCGAGAGCGACCCGAGAGTCGGCCGGGATCTGGCATTCTCCTACAAGATCCGGAACACCAATACGGGGCACAACCTGCCGTCCGGTTCCCTGGGTGCGCAGCCGCAGCTGTGGGTCAACGTTGCCGTCATCGATCCCGACGGCAAGAGAATCTGGGAGTCGGGCTATGTCGACGATGACGGCAACATGGCCGATCTGCATAGCCTGGAGGTCGCGGCTGGCCGTATCGAGGTGG
>CAYOUP010000384.1:0-2989 GCA_964407125.1 uncultured Hyphomicrobiaceae bacterium
CGGTCCAGCGCAGGCTGCCGTCATAACGGGTACCCATCTCGATGCCGATGCCCTGATGGAAGATGTCGCCTTCCACGCGGGCGGTTGCGTGCAGCATGACGCGCTTGCCACGGATGGTGCCTACAACCTTGCCAAGAACAATGACTTCGTTATTGGCAATGATGCCGCCATCAATATCGCCGGATTCACTTACAACCAGAGATGCGCAGTGGATGTCACCGCGAATTTTGCCATCCAGCTTGACGTTCCCCTTGGAGGTCACGTTACCTATGATGGTCAAGTCCTGGCTGATAATCGTTTCCCCCATGGCACTCGCTTCCTAACGCTCAACAAATCTATCCATAAGAGGCCGCGACTGACGCTGCCACTATCCATGCCCCCCGCGCATAAAATCGCTTTAGCGGTGAGGCTCTAACTGCATTGAGCTTGTAAACTATTTTGCAGTTGTGTCTACCGCAAGGCTTTTTATGAGAAATCCGCAAGGTTCGATTGGCGGGAACTGTTGTCGCCCTACAACGGATTATTTGAAGCCCGATATCGGATTCTGCTTTTTCCCGCAAATTTACGGTTTGCGAACAACGGGGTAACGGCAGAGCGGACCGGCTGCAGGCTCGGTCCGCCCGCTTCGAGACTAACAGGGAACGAAAATGCAGTGCCTGTCCCTGTTCAAATATTGATCGCACGTGTCCCGCACCCGGTTGTCATATCCAACCAGACGGCAAGCTTCACTTTTTAATGAATAGCTATGCCGAATTTCCGATCCGGTGACGTCCATGCCGTATTCCTCAGCCACGTCTGCCAGATTTTCATCCTGGCAGAAAGGCGTCGCAATCAGATTGCCGCTTTTCTGAATCTGGAAATTGCCCTCGCATTCGATTGCGTAGGCCGGGGCGGATACAGCCATGAAGCCCACCACAAACAATGCACTACCGAGAAGTCTTGTCTTGACCATGATGCTCTCCTTCATCAAGAGGCCACTCTGTGTTGATGCTTCTACTCAAAAAACACTAACAGATGAACACAACCCGAAATTACCGCATAATTAGCACTATTTCGTGATGAGTATCTGCGGTCTGTGACGCACGTCACAGATTGTCCGTTTCCCTGCTGTCTTCCGAATGGGACCGCCACTGGCTCACGATAACCGCTACAACGATCAGAATGCCGCCGAGAATGGCGCGGCCGGTCAGCACTTCGCCCGCCAGGCGTCCGAAAATCCCCGCCCAGACCGGTTCCCCCGCATAGATGACCGTTGCCTTTGTCGGCGAGACGGTGCGCTGCGCCCAGTTCATCGCATATTGAATGAGGGTGCTGGCGAGAGCCATGCCGGCTACGCTGAAGAACAGCAGCCACGTGAAGGGCGGAACGCTTTCACCAGCCAGGATCATGGCGGCAAAAGCGAGAAGCGAAGCGGCGGCAAGCTGAATGACGCTCACGCGGCGCGCATCGACGGTTCCGGCAAAGAAGCCGATCAGGATGATCTCGAATGAAAAGGCGACGGCGCAGAACAGCGTGAGCGCCGCACCGGAAGACAACGCAACCGCGCCGCTTGCGGGCATTGTGATCAGCACCAACCCGGTCAATGCGATGGCAATACCGGCCCATGAACTCAGCCTGGGCTTGCGGCGCAGAATGGCCCATTGCAGCAGCGGCACGATCGGCACGTAAAGCGCTGTGATAAAAGCGGATTCGCTGCTCAGAACCGTCAGCAGGCCGATGGTCTGGAGCGAATATCCGGCCGCTATGGCGACGCCGATCAGGACGCCCGCGCGCAGCTCACCCCATGTCAGCTCCGGCAGGCTGCGGGCGGAGAAAAGCGCCATCATCAGCGCGGCGGTCCCGAAGCGCATCCCGACGAAGAAGAACGGCCCCGTGACCGTCAGCGCATTCTGCACGACGATGAAGGTGCCGCCCCAGATCGCCGTCACCAGGATCAAGGCAGCTTCCGGTAATCCGATCCCGATGATGGTCGGGCGCGGGGCTTCGGCGTTCGATTGAAGCAAGACGGTCTCCGTTGTCCGCGATCCGGCCGCCGCCGGACTGAGCGGCAATACTGCCCCGGTACGCCAAAAGCAAGTCGCTCCCCGCGCCCTAAGCGTGTTGATCGCTTGCAGGCTTCTTCTTTTGGGTCTCGCGAATGACGATGTAGATACCGCTGGCGATGATCACGGCCGCGCCCGTATAAGTCCATACGGTCGGGATCTCTTCCCAGAGCAGCCAGCCGAGCAGGCTTGCCCAGATCAGCGCGGTGTAATCGAACGGCGCGATGATCGCAGCCGGCGCCAAGCGGAAAGCCTGGCTGATGAGCGTCATGCCTGTCGCACCGAACAGCGCTATTCCGAGAAACAGCGGCATGTGCTCCCATTCCGGCGTGCGCCAGACCAGCGGCACCGCAAGCCCGCTGAACAGCGCCGGGAACAGCACCATGTAAAACATGAACGTCCAGACAGTCTCGCCGCTGCGTATGAATCGTGCGCTGATCATGATGAGCGCGTACAGCACGGCGGTAACGAGCACGATCAGCGACGCAGGCTGGAACGCCTCGGCACCGGGACGCACGATAATCAGCACGCCTATGAAGCCGGCGATCACCGCTGACCAGCGCCGCCATCCGACCTGTTCGCCCAGCAGCGGCACCGAGAGCGCCGTGATGAAGATCGGCGCCACGAATATCAGCGACGTCGCCTCGGCGAGCGGCAGAAATTTGAGGCTCAGGAAGAATGTGAAGGCCCCGCCGACAAGGAACAGTCCGCGCAGCGCATGGACCGGAATATGGCGCGAACGCAGGGCGGCCCGTCCGCCAACCGAAAGGACCGCAGCGGCAATCATCGGCAGAGCCAGAGAATAGCGCATGAAGACGATCTGGAGCGGATGGTAATCGGCGGTCAGCCATTTGGCCATAGCGTCATTCACGACGAGGCAGAACACACCGCAGCATATCATTACGATGGCCGGGCCGTACGACTGCCCGTGATCTTCCGTTCGCGAA
>CAYOUP010000385.1:0-2983 GCA_964407125.1 uncultured Hyphomicrobiaceae bacterium
GCAAGGCATTTTCCGCCGCTGCCCTTGCCTCCCGTGCGGCTAGCAGCTTGGCCATGCCGGCTTCCTGATCGCAGCGATGGCCCTGATCCTTCTCGCGGGCGGCATAGTAGGTCAACTGGCGTGCAATCATGATTTCAACCGCCATCATGACGATTTTGTCGGCAACGCGCGGGAAGGCAATGATCGGCTTGCCGAACTGGACGCGCTCATTTGCATAGCGCAGCGCAAGATCGAGCGCGGACTGAGCAACACCGATGGCGCGGGCGGCCGTCTGTATGCGGGCGGCTTCGAATGTCTGCATGAGCTGTTTGAAGCCTTGACCTTCTGCGCCGCCGAGAAGGTTGCTGGCAGGAACTTCGAAGCCGTCGAAAGAAATCTCGTATTCCTTCATGCCGCGATAGCCAAGCACCTCGATCTCGCCGCCGCTCATGCCATTTGCGGGAAAGGGATTGTCCTCAGTGCCGCGCGGTTTCTCGGCGAGGAACATCGATAGCCCCTTATATCCGGCCTCGGACGGATCGGTGCGGGCGAGAATGGTCATCAGATCGGCGCGGACGGGATGGGTTATCCAGGTTTTCTGTCCGGTGATTCGGTAGACATCGCCGTCACGGACCGCGCGCGTTTTCAGCGAGGCGAGGTCCGAGCCGGTGTTCGGTTCGGTAAAAACGGCAGTGGGCAGTATTTCGCCCGATGCGAGGCCGGGAAGGAAGCGTTCTTTCTGCTCATCCGTGCCGCCGCCAAGGATCAGCTCTGCGGCGATTTCAGAGCGCGTTCCGAGCGAGCCGACGCCGATATAGCCGCGCGAAAGTTCCTCCGAGACGAGGCACATGGCTTCCTTGCCGAGACCAAGTCCGCCAAATTCCTCCGGGATCGTCAGCCCGAACACGCCGATTTCACTCATCTGCGCGATCAGGTCGAGCGGGATGTAAGCGTTTTCCAGATGCCATTGATGCGCATGCGGTGCGACTTCGGCCTCGGAAAAGCGGCGCATCTCCTCGCGCATGACCTCCAGCGTTTCATCGAGCCCGCTATCGCCATAGGCCGATGCGCCCTGCGCTTCGTTGATGAGTGTGATGAGGCGTGCGCGGATTTTGGCGCTGTTGCCTTGCTTCATGAGCCTCTGGACAGCGGGATCGTTTTCGAACCTGGCCCGGTCGATGGGATCGATACCCAGCTCCGGCAGTCTGGTGAATTCCGTCTGGCTCATGGGAATCCCGCCGCAGATTTGCGCGCAATATTCCGAAAGTCCGACGAGCGTCAGAAGCTTTTCGATTTCGCAGAAACGGTCCTGCCCAGTCAGCCGCTCAGCGCTTGCGGAAAGCTGCCTGACGGCTTCGACATAGGTGGCGAGCCATGCCAGACCGTGAGCAATCTTTTGCTCGCGATCGAGCTTTTCCGCTTCAATTGTCCCTTCCGGCGCGATCCGGCGACGCACTGCCTCAACGGCTTTTACCAGAAGCCGTTCAGCGGCCACCCCTGCCTGGGAGGCAAGCGCTATGATATCCGGAAGCTCGGTAGTGAGTTTATCTTGCGGGGGCAGGTCCGCCATTGACATTCTGTTGCTCCTTCGCCTGAAAGTGGCACGGCTGCAGATAAATTCATGTCCATGCCGAATTCCCGCCAGCCCCCGGATGCAGTCTTGAGCCGTTAGTTCTTGCGTATTGGCAGATGCGCCAGCTTCGCCAGCCTTTTCAGCCGCGCAAATCGCTCTTTCTTGACCGGCCGGTTAATGATTACGGGCCGAGGCGTTACTCTGAACGAGCCTTGGTTTTGCGCGGTAAGGGTTTCGGGCGCAGGCACGGTTTCCGCCTGAGCTTCGATAGTTGGCTCTGCCCTCTCGGCCGGAATCGTTTTCTCTTCCGACGCGGGCGCTTCCGTGAATTCGCCTGCTACAGTTTCGGCAGCCTCTGCATCGGACGCGGTGGTGGCCTGCTCGATCTGGTGCGGTACGGTCACTGGTGCGGCTTCCGTCTTAGCTTCGGAAGCTGGCTCCGCTACCTCCATCGGTGCCGTTTCCTCTCCCGGCGCAGGCGCTTCTGCGATTTCGTCTGTTATTGTTTCGGCAATCTCTGCATCGGAAGCGATGTCGGCCTGTTCGGCTTGTGGCATTGCTGCCTCAGCGTTTCCGGCTGGTTCCGGCTGGGCGACAGCCATGCCATCCGCTGCCGCGCCATTCATGGCCTGGGCTGGAATTTCGTCAGCTCCCGTGACCTCACGAACACGGCGCCAGGATGCTTCCGTGAGCACGTCGAAGCCGCTTTTCTTTCCGGTCTCCACATTTTGCTGCGAATTGTAGGCTGGTGTTTCTGGCACCTCCGGCGCGGCATCAGCGGATGCTTCTTCCTGCACAGCCTCCGGCTCGGGTTCCGTGCCCGCCGCATCTGGCTCTTCGCCTTCGTTGGCAGCAACTCTGACCGCGACTGTCGGCTGTGGAGCGCTAAATGAATTCGCCTTTGGAAAAACGATGGTCGTCGCGGCTTCCGATGATTGCTCAGCATTGTTTGGCGATTGAGCCGCGGTAGCAGTGGCTGGTTGCCCGGTCTCGATAAATGCGCGGATCTGTTCGAGAGCCTCGCTTGCTGATGTTGTGCTCAAATCTTCCGACACAAGCAGAGCATCCAGCCTGTAGGCGACGCTGAAATAATCGTTGCCCTGCAATTTCTCACTAGCTTTCACGCGAAGCGCAACGACATGTTCGAGAAATTCGTTGTGTGCATGATTCCCCGGTTCGCTGGACGCAAAAGCTAGACTGTCCCGGATTGCCCGCAATTGTTCCCGCGCTTCCGGACCGCTCAAACCGCCGCCTGCCACCAGAGTGTCGAGTTTCTGGGCCAGAGTGAAATATTCGTTTCCGTGCAGATTTTCGGCCGCTTCCGCCCGGAATGCCCGGATGTCTTCAAGCACCGCTTTTTCCGCATCGTTCGCTATTGCCGATTCAGCGGATCCCGGAGTACATGAGAAAAGACGTGAACGGATGGTTTGT
>CAYOUP010000386.1:0-1227 GCA_964407125.1 uncultured Hyphomicrobiaceae bacterium
CCCATCGGCGGTTTTCAGGGTGAGCTGTCGGCTTTGCCAGCGCCCAAAATCGGCGCAGTGGCGATTTCCGCAGCGCTGGCGCGTGCCAATCTCAAACCCGATCAGGTCAGCGAGGTGCTGATGGGCTGCGTGCTGCCTGCCGGACAGGGCCAGGCTCCCGCGCGCCAAGCCGCTTTCGGAGCCGGATTGCCGGACAGCGTCCCCTGCACAACCGTCAACAAGATGTGCGGATCCGGCATGAAAACGCTGATGATGGCCTATGAGGCGCTTCACACCAGGCCGGACGACATTATCGTCGCGGGCGGCATGGAGAGCATGACCAACGCGCCCTATTTGCTGCCCAAGGCGCGCGGCGGCCTGCGGCTCGGGCACGGGCAGGTTCTCGACCACATGTTCATCGACGGGCTGGAGGACGCTTACGATACTGGCCGTTTGATGGGCACATTCGCCGAAGACACCGCGCAGCATTACCAGTTCACTCGCTCCGATCAGGACGATTATGCGATCAGTTCGCTGGAACGGGCAAAGCGCGCCAATGAGGATGGCAAATTCGCAGGCGAAATCGCGCCGATTACCGTTGCCGACAGGAAGGGCGAAACGACAATCGAGCGCGACGAGCAGCCTTTCAAAGCAAAGCCCGAGAAAATACCGCAGCTTCGCCCCGCTTTCCGCCCGGATGGCACGGTGACGGCGGCGAATTCCAGCTCGATCTCGGACGGCGGGGCTGCACTGGTCCTGATGACGCTGGCGCAAGCGGAAAAACTGGGCGTGAAACCGCTGGCAAAGATTTGCGGCATATCAAGCCATGCACAGGCCCCCGCTTGGTTCACCACCGCGCCGATCGAGGCAATCCGCAAATTGCAGGAAAAAACAGGCTGGCAGACGGCGGACGCCGATCTTTACGAGATCAATGAAGCCTTCGCCGTGGTCGCGATGGCGGCAATGCGCGATCTCGGCCTGCCGCGCGACATCGTCAATATCAATGGCGGCGCCTGTGCGCTCGGCCATCCGATCGGTGCGTCGGGCGCGCGAATCGTGGCGACGCTCATCAACGCGCTGACACAGGAAGGCGGCAAGCGCGGGATCGCGGCCATCTGCATCGGCGGCGGCGAGGCCACGGCGATGGCTGTGGAGTTGATGTAGTCGTGACAGGCTGGCAGAGGTGAGCCGGATAAGGGCATCTAATTCTTTGCCCTCGCATCCTCAATATGTCGCCCCGGACTTGAT
>CAYOUP010000386.1:1327-2969 GCA_964407125.1 uncultured Hyphomicrobiaceae bacterium
ATGCTTCCCGGCGGACGGTAGGCTTGCGACGTGCCGGTCATGTTCTCGACATGCGGCTTCTGCCAGGACTTTGCCTGATAGGCGCCGCTTGGCGGCTCGTCCACTACATAATGGAGCCAGCCATGCCATTCCGGCGGCACTTTCGACGCTTCGGCCTCGCCATTATAGATCACCCAGCGGCGTGGTTTGCCAGCCGGTCCGACATTGTCCTTGTCTTCGTAATATTTATTGCCGAAGCCATCCTCGCCGATCGAGGTTCCGTGCCGCGAGGTATAAAGACGCGTCGAAAGCGTCGTCCCGTTCCACCAGGTAAAAAGATCGCTGAAAAGGCCCATGGAAATCATCCGGTTTGTTCGCGCAGAATATCGCACTGCATCATCACAATGTCCAGCATGAGCGGGATGAGGAAAAGTGGACACCACTTTTCCGCTCGCCAGCCCACTCTAGGCTATAGGAATCGATCACTGTTCATGATTTTGGATTGATCGGGTCCAAAATCATCGTGAACGTGAGCGAGTCGCGCATCAGGCAAGAAAAGAAATCGGCAAATGTCGTATCCCCGTTAAGCTGTTGACGTAAATTGGATATCTGAGCATGTCAGCGATTCCCTGCGTGAAGCATAAGAGAGAATCGCCCTATTTTCCTTGTCACAGGCGTTGACACGGGATGCGCGCCAGTCGGCGTGGTGCAGCAAAACAACAATATATGGTGGGCCGAACTTTTTTTCTCGCAATCACTGGTGCATCCCGCGTGAATCAGGCAGGTTAGTTTTCGAGAGGGTCACGAGGGCTTCCGCGGCAGGCGGCAAGCCGGAGATTTCCACCTCGTGCCGATGCCATCCCGGCATTGGAAGTATCCATGAGTTCATCCGCTGGCTGACGGCATTCACGGCCACCGCTGGCGGAATTCCATGTGTTTTGCGTTCCCGGCGTTGTGTTTCAGTCAATGCTCAAGGGCCGTCCCGCGTAATATCCCTAAAGCTGTAAAGGCCATCAAAGCTTCGCGTTGAGGCAACGGTGTCCGAGTCCCAGCATCTCACGAGCATGGCAGAAACATACTGCATCTGCGGCGGTGGCAAGCGTCACGGGAACTGTCGAACACGCGAATCAGAATTGTACGCATGCCGCAAACAATGCGGCGACCGACCAGAGGGACACGACTAATGCGGATCGAACGGCGTTTTACCCAGGCAGATCAATCACCCTATTCAGACATTGGCTTCCGTGAAGCAACCAGCGAAATCCGCAATCCGGACGGCTCGACCGTGTTCCGTCTGGACAATATCCGTGTGCCCGCCCAATGGAGCCAGGTCGCGACGGATATTCTGGCGCAGAAATATTTCCGCAAGGCCGGTGTTCCCGCGCGGCTGAAAAAGATCGAGGAAAGCGCCGTGCCGTCATGGCTGTGGCGCTCCAAGCCGGACGAGGTCGCTCTTGAAGACCTGCCGGAAGACGAGCGTTACGGCTCCGAAACCGATGCACGGCAGGTGTTCAACCGTCTCGCAGGCGCATGGACCTATTGGGGCTGGAAAGGCGGCTATTTCACCTCCGAAGAAGACGCCCGCGCCTATTATGACGAACTTTGCTACATGCTCGCCATGCAGATGGCCGCGCCGAACAGCCCGCAATGGTTCAACACCGGG
>CAYOUP010000387.1:0-2934 GCA_964407125.1 uncultured Hyphomicrobiaceae bacterium
AGGCAAAGTCGCGTAATGTCTTCATCGTTCCAGCAAAAGCTGGGCGCGGAATTTCTCGGCACAGCCTTTCTGCTGGCGACTGTTGTCGGCTCCGGCATCATGGCGGAGTCGCTCGCGGGCGGAAATGTCGCCATCGCACTGCTCGGCAATACCATCCCAACAGGCGCGATCCTCTTTGTGCTGATTACAATGCTCGGGCCGATTTCCGGTGCGCATTTCAATCCCGCCGTAACGGTCGCGTTTCTTTTGCGCGACGATATTTCCGCCCGCGAATCCGCCGCCTATATCGCGATCCAGATTGCGGGCGGCATCGCGGGCGTGCTAGCCGCACACCTCATGTTCGACGAAACGCTTTTCCAGCTTTCAGAAAAAGTACGTAACGGGCCATCTCAATGGTTCGCGGAATGGGTGGCGACCTTCGGACTGGTCGCAACGATCATGCTGACATTGCGCGCCAATGCCGCCGCCGTCCCGGCAGCCGTCGGGCTTTACATCACCGCCGCATACTGGTTCACGGCGTCAACGAGCTTTGCCAACCCGGCCGTTACGATTGCACGGAGCTTCAGCGACACCTTCGCGGGCATCCGCTTCGTGGATATGCCTGCCTTCATCGGGGCGCAGATTATCGGCGCGATTTGCGCGCTCTATGTGTGCCGGTGGCTGTTGGAGACTGGCGAAAAGCGAACGGCGGCCGCCAATTTGCCTGCGGAATAATGAAAAACTCAATGAGGGGCGGGCATCGTCAATCTCGATGCTTGCTCATCACGAAATCTCAGCTTCCGCGCAGCCGGCGGAACAGCGCCTCCGAAGGATAGGAATCGGCAGGCAACCCGTATTTCAGCTGAGCCTTGCGAATGGCTTCGCGCGTCCCTGCTCCAATGATCCCGTCAATTTCGCCGACATCATAGCCCTGCCGTGAAAGCAGCTTCTGCAATTCTGTCGTACGCTTGATATCGTACTCGGGAATGCCGTCCTTGCCTTTGTCATAGCGCGGCGCACCCCCAAGCCGGGTTGCGTAATAGGCCGCCGTCGTCGTGTAGACGAGCGACTGATTCCACTGGGTGTAGGCTTCGAAATTGGGATAGGCGAGAAAGGCCGGTCCATGCCGCCCCATCGGAAGGATCAATGCGGTCGGCACATTATCGGCGGGGAGTGCTTTGCCGCCGCGGAGCTTGATGCCCCATGCAGCCCATTTCTTGCGCGGATGGCGGATCGTCAGATCGGCTTCTTCCCACGGCATTTCGTCCGGCACACTGACTTCCTGAAGCCAGGGCTCACCGGGACGCCAGCCATAATGGCGCAAGAGATTGGCCGTCGAGGCCAGCACATCCGGCACGGAGCTGCGCAGGTTGACGTGGCCATCGCCATCATAATCGACGCCGAATTCCAGATAGTGCGAGGGAAGAAACTGTGTCTGCCCGAGCTCACCAGCCCATGCGCCGATCATCTCCTCGCGGCGCAGATCACCCCGGTCGATCAGCTTCATTGCGGCAATAAGCTGCTTCTGAAATATCTCCGGACGCCTGCAATCATAGGCGAGCGTCGCAAGCGCGCCAAGGATCGGGCTGTCTCCGGTATTGACGCCGAAATCCGTCTCCAGCCCCCAGAACGCCGTGATGACGGGGCCGGGAACGCCAAATTCCTTCTCGATCCGGTCAAAGAGTTTTGCATATTTTTTCAAACGGGCGGCACCGACCTGCATCCGGTTAGCGGACACCATGCGCCCGGAGAATTTGAGGAAGCTTTGCCCAAAAACGGAACGCGAACGGTCGCGGCGGATGATCGAGCGATCATAGCTGACAGAGTTCAGGATCTGCGATGCCGTACTCTGCGAAACGCCTGCCTCGACAGCAACGCGTTTCATATCGCCCCGCCAGCTATCGAAGCCCCGGTTGTCTTCGCATTGCAAGGCGTTGGCCGTTACCGGAACGGATGCGGCAAGCAGGAACAGAGCTGCACCGTGCAGGTATTTCGGCATCACAATTTCATCCCTCTTTTGCTATGTCTGGCGCCGTTGTCTGCCTACGGTACGCCCACGTCTATTGCTGGTTGTCGTTTTTCGGCGGCAGCAGACCTCTCGTCGCACCGATCGGTGCATCGCTGTCCTTGCTGCGTCCCGTTATCCGCTCCCACCAGCTTCTTTCTTCCTTGTAATTCGGAACGGTGCCCTCATAGGGCCCCTGCAAGGTCTTTGTCGAACCTGTGGTGACGATCAGAACCCGCATCTTGGAATCATCGGGCATATTGATGCGCGTTTCATCGTCGATCTTGGTACCGACCGGATATTCCGTGACATCGGATTCGAGAACTTCGCTGTCGGCCATAGCCGGAATTGCCGACGCAGCCAATAAAGCGGCGCAAGCAAAGATTTGTGCTGTCAATCGGTTGGTGATCTGTTTCATGACCAACTCCCTTTACCCCGCTAACTGCGATTCCTTCATGAAATTGGGAAGATAATGTCCGCCAGTGACGCCCAGCGTCCACGCAAAAAACAATGTCGTGGATGGTGCAATCAGACTGTAAGCCGAAAACATGACAAGGCCCAGTATGACCAGCGCGCCAATACCCACGAAATAGGTCAGCCAATCGTACTTCTTGATTTGCCAACGGCGGCTGAACAGATATCCGGCAAAAGCGACGACCAGCAACAGAATCAGTTCATGGACCCAGCCGATGGTGCGAATCTCCCGCCCGTCAATAATCTGCGCCAGGATCTGCGCATGCACCATCACGCCCGGCAGCCTTGCGCCGTCCAGGATAGAAAGCGGCGTCAGATGCTTGTCCCTCGCGACGAAATCACCGCCGATAAGAACGATCTTGTCCTTCAGTGCAGGACGCCAGCTTTCCGGCAGAATGACATCCGGCGGACTTCCAGGCTCATGGCGCGGAATGCGGAAAAGCGTAAACAGGTCATCCCCCGGCGGCGGTAGAAGC
>CAYOUP010000388.1:0-2911 GCA_964407125.1 uncultured Hyphomicrobiaceae bacterium
GTTGCGCGTGGCGCGCCCTGCGCACGGAGGAGAAAACAATGCGCTGGATCGTAAAAACCAGTCTGCAGTATCGCTATCTGGTGGTGTTTGCCGCCGTGGCGCTGATGATCTTCGGCATCAACCGGCTGAGGTACTCGTCGGTGGATGTCTTCCCCGAGTTTGCGCCGCCTAAAGTGGAAATACAGACCATCTCCCTGGGTCTTTCCGCCACCGATGTGGAAGAACTCGTCACCGTTCCGCTGGAGAACGCCCTTAACGGGGTGCCGGGGCTGGACGTGATGCGCTCCAGGTCGGTCCCCGACCTGTCCGACATCGTCATCATCTTCAAACCCGGGACGGATCTGATCTTGGCGAGGCAGCTGGTAGCGGAGCGCGTGGCCGCAGTCTATCCCACGCTGCCCACCTGGGCGGCCCCGCCGGTGATGATCCAACCACTTTCATCGACCAGCCGGGCCATGAAGATCGGGATTTCCTCGGATCAATATGACCTGATGGATCTGTCGATGATCGCCTATTGGAAGATTCGCGCCCGCCTGTTGGAAGTGCCCGGGGTGGCCAACGCGCCCATCTGGGGCGAGCGGATCAAGATGCCGCAGGTGCAGACCGATCCGAACCTGTTGCGCGCCTACAATGTCACGCTTAATGAGGTCATGGACGTGACCGCCGATGCGCTGGACGTCGGCCTGCTGACCTATTCGGAAGGATCGGTCATCGGCACCGGGGGATTTATCGATACCCCCGATCAGCGGCTCCAGATACGTTCCGTCTTGCCGGTGATAACGCCGGAGGCGCTGGGCGAGGTGCCCATCTATGATCGAAAGAAACCCGATGGAACACCGCTGCTGCTCAAGGATTTAGGGGACGTAGTTTGGGGTACCTGGCCGCTCTTCGGAGACGCGGTGATCAACGGCGGCCCCGGCTTGATGATGATCGTTGAAAAGCTGCCCTGGGCCAACACCCTGGACGTGACCCGGGGGGTGGAGGCCGCTCTTGAGGAGATGAAACCCGGCCTCAGCGGCATAGACATCGATACCACCATCTTCCGCCCGGCGACCTTCATCGAGCAGTCGATCGCGAACCTCAACGAGTCGCTGCTCGTCGGCGGGGTGCTTGTGGTGATCGTGCTGCTCTTCTTCCTTTTCGAGTGGCGGGTGGCCTTGATCAGCGCCACGATCATCCCTCTGTCGCTGATGGCCTCGCTGCTGGTGCTCAACCTGCGCGGCGTGACCATCAACGTGATGACCCTGGCGGGTCTGGCGATCGCCATCGGCGCGGTCGTTGATGACGCCATCGTTGACGTCGAAAACGTGGTACGGCGACTGCGCCGGCTGCGCCAGGAGGGAAGCACCCAATCGACGGCGAGGATCATCCTGGAAGCCTCGCTGGAAGTGCGCGGCGCCATCGTGTACGCCTCGCTGATCGAAATATCGGCCTTGCTGCCGGTCTTCTTCCTGGAAGGCCTGTCTGGCGCATTTTTCCAGCCGCTTGCCAGCGCTTACGTCGTGGCCGGCCTGGTCTCTCCGTTGGTCGCCCTGACGGTCACGCCGGCGATGATTTATATTCTGCTGTCCAACGCGCCGATCGAGCACCGCCAATCTCCGATCATCCCGTGGATGCACCGCCTCTACGACCGGATTTTGGAGCGGATACTGCGCACGCCGCCCGTAGCGTACGGCACGATCGGCGGCATCGTCATGGCTGGCGTGATGGTGTTGCCTTTCCTGGGGCAAGAGCTGCTGCCTTCCTTCAAGGAGCGGGATTTCCTGATGCACTGGATCACCAAGCCTGGCACTTCCCACCCGGAAATGTGGCGCATCACGGCGGAATCGTGTGACGAGCTGATGAGCATACCCGGCGTGCGTAACTGCGGCTCCCACATCGGCCAGGCTTTAATGGCGGATGAACCCTACGGCGTCTATTTCACCGAAAACTGGATCAGCGTCGATCCGTCCGTGGACTATGACGAGACCCTAGCCCAGGTACAAGAAACTGTGGATGGTTATCCCGGGCTGATCCGGGACGTGCAGACTTATCTGAAAGAGAGAATCCGCGAGGTGCTGACGGGGTCCAGCGATACCATCGTCATCCGCATCTACGGCCCCGAACTGGAGGTGCTGGCCGCAAAGGCGGACGAGGTGCGCGCTGCCCTGGATGGGATCAACGGGATCGTGGATTTGAAAAAGGAGCTGCACATGGACACACCTCAGGTGCAGGTTGAAGCAGACCTGGAGGCGGCGCAAAGCTACAGGCTGAAACCGGGGGATATCCGCAGAGCGACCTCCTTCCTGATACAGGGTGAGGAGGTCGGGGATATCTTCGTCGGCGGTAAGACGTATGACGTGAACGTGTGGAGCACCCCGGAGACGCGCAACAGCCTGTCCGATATTTACGAGCTGCAGATCGACACGCCCGACGGCCGCCAGGTACGGCTGGAAGACGTAGCCGATGTCCGCATCGTGCCAGTCCCGAACGTGATCGAGCGGGAAGGCCAATCACGCAAGATCGACGTTTCGGCTAACGTGCGGGGGCGCGATCTTGGCTCGGTGGTGAAAGACGTAGAAGCGGCCCTGGCGACGGTCGATTTCCCCCTGGAGTACCATTCCGAGGTGCTCGGTGAATTCGCGGAACGGCAGGCCGCCCAGCGAAATCTGCTGATCGCCGGCTCTGCGGCGGTGGTCGCCATTTTCTTCTTCCTGTACACCTCGTTCGGAAATTTCCGCCTGGCGACGCTGACTTACTTCACCCTGCCCTGGGCCTTGGTGGGCGGGTTGCTGGCCGCGTATCTGACCACCGGCGTGCTCTCGCTCGGCTCGCTGGTCGGGCTGCTCACGATCCTGGGTATTGCAACCCGCAACGGGATCATGATGATCAGCCACTTCCAGCACCTGGAGGAGCAGGAAGGCGAGACCTT
>CAYOUP010000389.1:0-2859 GCA_964407125.1 uncultured Hyphomicrobiaceae bacterium
TGCCTCAATCAAGCCGTATGGCGGGAGGGACTCAAATGTCATGTTTGATCCACTAAAACAGCTTCATGATCTTGTTCAATCGCTGAAGCAGCGGCGGCAGGAGGTCCGGCATGTCTTCCGAAATCATACCCGGGCCGAAGGTGCGCGCCAGTTCGGCATGCATCCAGACGGCGGCTGCTGCGGCGTCGAAAGGCGACATGCCTTGAGCGCACAGGCCGGTGATCATGCCGGCGAGCACATCGCCGGTTCCTGCCGTTGCAAGCCAGGGCGGCGCATCTCCCATGACCGCCGAAAGCCCGTCCGGGGCGGAAATAATTGTGATCGGCCCCTTGAAGATGACGACGGAGCCGGAGATTTCCGCTGCACGCTTCGCCTGCACCAGCTTCGACTCCGCATTGCCGAGCTCAGGGAAAATGCGGTCGAACTCACCTTTGTGCGGCGTGATGATTGTCGGTGCGCTGCGGCCCTGGATCAGGCCGAACAGGTCCTGCGGATTTTGTTCGAAAGCCGTCAGCCCTTCGGCGTCGATAATGACGGTCGCCTCACTCGACAGGACGGCGGCGACATTCTCGCATGTCTCCTGCGAAAGTCCGGCGCCCGGTCCGATCAGCACGGCGTTCTGACGCGGATCGTTTGTGAGCAGATCGCCGAGACTGGCTGAGCCGTCATAGACGCTGAGCATGATCGATGTGAGTTGTGCGGCGTTGACGTAGAAAGCGGCCTTCGAGGTTGCGAGCGAAACGAGACCGACGCCGATCCGCAGGGCCGCTGCAGCACTGAGACGCGAGGCGCCTGTGCTTTCCATCGGCCCGGACACGACGACGGCGTGGCCGCGATCATATTTGTGCCCCTCCTTATTGAGGCGCGGATAGTAGCGCAGCCAGAAATCCGGTTCGTTGACGAAGGTCTGGGGCGCGATGTCCGCAAGCACCTTGTTCGAGATGCCGATATCGGAGACACGCACATCGCCGCAATATTTCTTGCCGGGAAACTGGACCTGCCCCGTCTTCTTGCGGAAGAAGGTCACCGTCGAGACCGACTCGAAGGCGATCCCCTGCACGCTGCCATGTGTCATCTCGATGCCGGTCGGCATGTCGATGGCGACGACGGGGATTTTCTTGTCGTTGACGCTCTGGATTATATCGGCGATCTCGCCATTGACAGGCCCTTTTAGTCCAGAGCCCATAATGCCGTCCACGACGACCTCGGTGCCTTCAAGCATCGACACGGTGAGCGGTTCGATCGTCTCGTCCCAGCGCCGCGCCATCTCCTTCGGTTCCGCCTTCAATTCCTCGGGTTTGCCGAGCAGGCCGAGCCGTATCTGGAAGCCGCGCTCACGGAGAATCCGTGCACACACAAATGCATCGCCGCCATTATTGCCCCGGCCGCAACAGATGGAAACCTTACTGCCGCGCGGAAAACGCCGGACGACTTCTTCGGCGACCGCGCGTCCGGCATTTTCCATGAGAGTGAGACTGGGCGTACCGCCGTCAATCGTTATCTGTTCGGCGCGGAGCATTTCATCCGCGGTAAGAAGTTCGAGCAAGAGAGTGCCTATATCGTAGAAGTGCTTAATGCGGAAAATTCGATAGGCAGCAATTTAGCGTAATTTTATGGCAATGGGCAAAAATTGGTTGGAAAAATTCTGTTTCATGTTGAGTGTCGGATCTCAGTTACAGATCGCATTTGACACCGCTCACAAAAATCAAAATGATCAAATAATGTGCTTTTGCATAAATTTTCATCATTTTTGATTTGAGTTTGATGCCATACTGCGCTGAAAATCACAATTTGTGCAGGCTAAGCTTGGCTTTGATGTCTGATTGAGCGAATTGGCATAAACCATGCTTTAGTGGAGTCTGATTTCGGGATTTTTGAGTGAAACGGGAGGTCGCCCTCAATGAAGAAGGTTGAAGCCATCATCAAGCCGTTCAAGCTTGATGAGGTGAAGGAAGCTCTCCAGGAGATTGGTCTGCAAGGTATTACCGTAACCGAGGCGAAAGGCTTTGGCCGGCAGAAGGGCCATACGGAACTCTATCGCGGCGCTGAGTATGTCGTCGACTTTCTGCCGAAAGTGAAGATTGAAATCGTGCTTGCCGACGAAATGGTAGACAAGGCGATTGAAGCCATACAGAACTCTGCTAAAACCGGCCGGATCGGTGACGGCAAGATTTTCGTATACGGTATCGACGATGCGATCCGTATTCGTACCGGAGAGAGCGGAGCGGACGCGATCTAAGCCGGAGCCATCGCAACTCAGTCAAGCTGGCGGTCTATCGGACGGCGACTTTGGAAACCGCTCTCATGCCGTCCAGCGAAAAGTTTAACAGGCCTCAAACTCAAGACGAGGGAGCATTATGACGAGCGCAAACGAAGTCGTTCAGAAAATAAAGGATCAGGATATCAAATTTGTCGATCTGCGTTTTACCGACCCGCGCGGGAAAATGCAGCATGTGACGATGACCGCGTCGGAAATCGACGAAAGCGCCTTCGCCGATGGCATCATGTTTGACGGATCGTCCATCGCCGGTTGGAAAGTGATCAATGAATCCGACATGACGTTGATGCCCGATCCGGAAACAGCGCATATGGAGCCGTTCTTCGCCCAGTCCACCCTGGCGATATTCTGCGATGTCCTGGAGCCGTCCACTGGCGAGCGCTATGAACGCGATCCCCGCGGTACCGCCCGCAAGGCCGAAGCCTATCTGCGCGAAACCGGCATTGGCGACAAGGTCTTTTTCGGCCCTGAAGCCGAATTCTTCATGTTTGACGACGTGCGTTTCTCCAGCGAACCGTATAATTGCGGCTTCAAGCTGGACTCCATGGAACTGCCCTCGAACATGGACACCGAATATGAGA
>CAYOUP010000390.1:0-2849 GCA_964407125.1 uncultured Hyphomicrobiaceae bacterium
GCGGCTGGCGGATAAAGCCACCGGGATGGCGCGCGATATGGTCCCGGCGGATATTGACAACAACACGCCGGATCTCGTCTTCTGGATCGAGACCTTCAGGAAGAACGTGGCCGAACATGCGCGTGACCGGTTCGCCGGCCACGTTCTTAAAGATCGCTTGCGGACGCTTGCCGCGGATGCGCGCGAGATGGCGCTGGCGATGGATTTCGCCTTTCTTCTCGATCCCGAACGCAAACTGTTGTCGATCGGCTATTCCCTCGCCGACGATAGTCTTGATCCGAGCTGTTACGATCTGCTCGCTTCGGAGGCACGGCTTGCGAGCCTCTTCGCCATCGCCAAGGGCGATGTCGAAACACGCCACTGGTTTCGCCTGGGCCGGGCTGCGACGCCGCTCGCAAACGCATCGGCGCTGATTTCCTGGTCAGGCTCCATGTTCGAATATCTGATGCCGTCACTCGTCATGCGCGCCCCCGCAGGCAGCCTGCTCGAACAGACCAACCGGCTGGTGGTGGATCGCCAGCAGGCATATGCGAAGTCGCTCGGTATTCCCTGGGGCATCTCCGAGTCCGCCTACAACGCACGCGATATGGAATTGACTTATCAATACTCAAACTTCGGCGTTCCCGGCCTCGGTCTGAAACGCGGCCTCTCCGAGAATGCAGTTGTCGCGCCCTACGCGACGGGGCTCGCGGCGATGATCGACCCGCACGGCGCGTGCGAGAACTACGCCCGACTCGCGCAATTGGGCGCCGGCGGCCGCTTTGGCTTCTTCGAAGCGCTCGATTTCACTCGCTCGCGGCTTCCCGAGAAGAAGGACTTCGCAGTCGTCCGCACGTCCATGGCTCATCATCAGGGCATGACCATCGCCGCCATCGCCAACACGCTGCACGATGGCGAGATGCGGGCCCGTTTCCATCGCGAGCCGATGATCCAGGCCTGCGAACTCCTGCTGCAGGAGCGCATGCCCCGCAATGTCGCGATCAGCCAGCCCAGAGCCGAGGAGGTGAAGGTTTCCCCGGCCACTGCGCATACCGAAATCACGGCCTCGCGCCGCATTACCGCGACTACGGCCAGCGCTCCGGTCACGCATTTGCTGTCGAACGGGCGCTACGCGGTCATGCTGACGGCAGCCGGAGCAGGCTACAGCCGGTGGCGCGACATCACCATTACGCGCTGGCGCGAGGACGCCACCCGCGATGATTGGGGGTCCTTCATCTTCCTGCGCGATGTCCAGAACGGGGACGTCTGGTCAGCGGGCGTCCAGCCTCTTGGCGTCGATGGGGAGAAACGCGAGGTGATTTTCGATGAAGATCGCGCTCAGTTCATCCACCGCGACGGCAGGCTGACAACCACGATGGAAGTTCTGGTCTCCGGTGAAGACGATTGTGAGGTCCGTCGCGTGTCCTTGAACAATGGCGGGCGGCGGCCGCGCGAGATTGAGATCACGTCCTACGCCGAGATCGTCTTGGCGACATCGGCCGCCGACACGGCGCATCCGGCATTCTCCAAGATGTTCGTGCAGACCGAGCATGCCCCGGAATTCGGCGCGCTCATCGCGACGCGCCGCCTGCGCTCGCACGCAGAGCCACAGGTTTGGGCTGCCCATCTCGCAGTCGTCGAAGGTGAGATCGTTGCCGACCCGCAATATGAGACCGATCGGGCCCGCTTCATCGGGCGCGGGGGCACGACAGGCGCGCCTGCGGCAATCGCGGAGCGGGGGCCGCTCTCGAACACGGTGGGTACGGTTCTCGATTCGATCTTCTCGTTGCGGCAGCGCGTCAGGATTGCACCCGGCAAGGTCGCGCGCATCGCATACTGGACTGTCGTTGCATCATCACGCGCCGAGCTCATGGACCTGATCGACAAACACCATGATCGCAGCGCATTCGAACGCGCCAGGACTTTGGCGTGGACGCAAGGGCAGGTCCAGCTTCGTCATCTTGATGTCGATGCCGGAGAGGCTGCGGATTTTCAGCGCCTGGCCGCGCCCATTCTCTACGCCAACCCTCACTACAGGGCGTCATCCGCGGAGATTGTTCGCGGTGCAGGTTCGCAATCAGGACTGTGGCACCTCGCCATTTCCGGCGATCTGCCGATCGTCCTGCTGGAGATCGACGATCACCAGGACATGGCCCAGGTCCGCCAATTGCTGCGCGCTCACGAATACTGGCGGATGAAAAGCCTCGCCGTCGATCTGGTAATCGTCAACGAGCGATCATCGTCTTATACACAGGACTTGCAAGTCGCCATAGAGACCGCTGTGCGCTCCAGTCAGTCGCGGCCGCGCTTTGGATTGGAACTGGCGAAGGGTTCCGTGTTTACGCTTCGCGCGGATCTGATGAGCCCCGAGGCGCGCGACCGGCTTCAGTCCGTCGCCCGCGTCAGGCTCTCCGCGCGCCGTGGATCGATAGCGGAACAAATTCTTGAGCGGCCAGCTCTGCCCCCGCGCCGCGATGTTGTCAAACGCGAGCGACCTGTGTCCGGGCATTCTCCCTCGCTCCAACGACCAGCGCTCGAATTCTTCAACGGGCTTGGCGGCTTCGACAAGGACGGACGCGAATATGTGACGATCCTTGATGGCGCGGCCGTCACGCCCGCGCCATGGATCAATGTGATCGCCAATCGCGGTTTCGGCTTCCAGGTCTCGGCGGAAGGAAGCGGCTACAGCTGGGCGGAGAACAGCCGCGAGAACCAGTTGACGCCATGGTCGAACGATCCCGTAATCGATCCGGGCGGCGAGGCAATCTACATCCGTGACGAAGAGACCCTCGACCTGTGGAGCCCGACCGCGCAACCGATCCGCCGCAGCGGCTCATATGTCTCGCGCCACGGTTTCGGCTACAGCCGGT
>CAYOUP010000391.1:0-2848 GCA_964407125.1 uncultured Hyphomicrobiaceae bacterium
CACGGTCCTCTCCTTCGGCTCGGGGATCGCTTCAATCCACTCGGGTTGAACCCAATGTTCCGCTTTTTCAGCACCCTCAATTGCGACCGGCAGCAGCGCCTTGCGCCGCACCCTGGCCTCGATCAGCTTGCGGATTGCCGCCTTGCGTTTCGGGCTGCAATAGCAAACGGAGTCCACACTGATAATTCCCTGCGCCTGTAGCGCCCGCTCCAGCAGATAGTCATCGACCTGGCGTTCGCTCGCGGGTTTCGGCAGTTCGTCCAGTCCGAAATGACGCTCCGGCAGATCATAGGCCTTCAGCATTCCCGTCCGTGAACTGACCGTCAGATGTCCGTGAAAGAACGCCATTTGCAGCGCGCGTTTCGATGGTTTCCGGCTCGCCCAGGGATGGTCCTTCTCCACGAGCACATCATCCTCGATATCGCGGATCGAGAGCGGGCCGTTCTCCCTGATAAGCTTGAGAACCTTCCGCAGATCTTTCGGCGTGACCGAGCTGAACCAGCGGCTCGGCGTCTTGCGATACTGCTTCATCGCCCTGATAAAGATCCGCATATCCCTGGTCGGCACGTAGGACAGCGCGTGCGTCCAATATTCGAACACGCTCTTCTCGACGTCTTGCGCTTCATGCAGATAGGAGCGCTGATATGTCGGAATGCGGTTGTAGAGAATGTGATGGTGGCAGCGTTCGATGACGTTGATCGTATCGATCTGCACATAGCCGAGATGTTCAACGGCAAGGCGCACGGCTTCGGCGCCATCTCCGAAGGGAACGTTTGTGTCCAGCCTTTGCGCATGGAGCCAGATTCGTCTGGCGTCTGAAAGAGAAATTGCAAAGGCTTTGTCTGCAGATCGAGGCATGAAAGCAGCCTGGAGTGAGGTCTATGCCCGCCCTCGGCGGTGTGCGAACAAGCTTCGTGGATATGTATGACGAGTTATTCTTGCCCGGCAGATCACCGCCCGCCAGAAACATCCAATATCGCGCCGGTCGCATAGGATGAAGCGTCGCTCAGGAACCAGAGGATCGCTTCACCGACCTCCTCGGCGGTGCCCGATCGGCCAAGCGGCGTGCTCGCGCCCAGACGCCCGGCGCGTTCCGGATCACCTCCGGACGCGTGGATGTCCGTTTCGATCAGGCCGGGGCGGATGGCGTTGACGCGAATGCCTTCAGGGCCAAGTTCGCGGGCCATGCCGATGGTGAGCGTATCCATTGCGCCTTTCGACCCGGCGTAATCGACATATTCGCCAGGGCCCCCGAGCCTTGCCGCGATCGAGGAAATGATCACGACCGAGCCGCCCTGACCGTTGCGCGATCTGGCAAGTCTGCGCGCGCATTCCCTCGCCGTAATGTACGCACCAAGAATATTCACGTCGAAAACGCGCTTCATGCGTTCGACATCCATATCTGCCAGCTTCGATTGTCGCCCGAGGACACCGGCATTGATAACGACGCCATCCAGTTGCCCAAAGGCCTGCTCGGCTTGATCGAACATTGCAATATTTTCGCTTTCGACCGCCACATCACCCTGAATGACGATAGCCTTGCCGCCCTGTTCCTCGACGAGCCTTGCCGTTTCTTCCGCCGCTTCCCTGTTCCCGGCATAGTTGACAGCAACGGACCAGCCGCGCGCGCCTGCCAGTTTCGCAGCCGCCCGTCCAATGCCCCTGCTGGCGCCGGTGATGAGAATGTTTTTCATAGTCAATAATCCCGCAAAATTCGTAGTGGCAGATCGGCGCCCTCGAAACCCTGTAACGCAAAGATAATGCCGAGGAAGATCGCGGCCAGACCGACATACCACACGCAGCCGATGATCAGCCCATCGCGATTGAGAGGCGGCTTTTGGGCCAGTTCCCCCTGACGGACGCGCTTGCGTTCAAAGTAGACTTCGAGTGCGCCGACGCCAAACAGAAATGCGACGAGATAGATCTGCATGTAAATCGTCAGCGCCACGACGAGCCCGCCCGCAACGATCAGATAGAGGATCTGCCCGCCCGGTGCGACGGATACAACGAGCGAGTTGGTCAGCCTGCCGCCATCGAGCGGATAGATCGGCAGAAGATTGAACAGATTGATCAACGCGATGAAGCTGACAATCGCAATCCAGAAGATCTCGCCGGTAACGAGATAAAGCACGGTGGGCGGCAGCGCGCTGAGCAGGCCCCAGCTCGGTCCCATCGCAGTAATGAACACGTCCTGCCACTGGCTTTTCGCACGGTCGCCGATGGCCGCGCCGCCAAAAAGCGGGACGAAATAGAAGCCGGGTGTCGGCATGCCGGTTTTCCGCATCGCCCAGACATGCCCCATTTCATGCACGCCGATGGCGTACATGATCGCAAGGGCGAATTCCCAGGTGAACAGATAGGAATAGGTTGCAAGCGTCGCTCCGGCCAGCAGCAGCTTGACGCTTTTGAAGATCTTGAAAAACTTGATTATGAGAACGAAAAGGCTGCCGCCCTGGCGGCGAAGTTTATCGAGCATACCCTTATCCCGCTATCTGGCCCGGTGTGAACGTAAAGCACTTTTTGCCGGATTTGACGACTCCTGCCTGTTTTAAGTTCACGCTTGAGATGGTGGCAGGGGGCATGAGAGATAAGAGGACGGTCGCGTTCAAGGGCGTCCGTATGCATTTGCCTTTATTCGTCACCTGATTTTTTTTTTGAAAGCAGAAAACGGATAGTTTCTGACGGCATGCCTCATGCAGTTTCGCCTTCAGTCTTTTGTTTCGATTGGAGGCCGTCATGGCGATCAGATTTGTAGCTCTTGAAACCAGTATTGTTCGTAATCTCCAGGCGGGTGGCGCAGATGCAAATGGCCATCCTCCTGAGCGTCATATTTCGACTGGAGATGCGC
>CAYOUP010000392.1:0-2794 GCA_964407125.1 uncultured Hyphomicrobiaceae bacterium
GCGTTGAATCTGATTCGCATCCTCTTGGGAATCCCTAAACGTTAATTCATCACTACAGCCTAGCTATTAACAGGGGGTATAGGGCCGATTTACAAGGATTTCAAGGGGATTTGCTCATTTGTGGAACGTCCTGCTCTTTTGGGCTCTCTTTTTCCTAATCTGAGGGTCACGTGTTCGAATCACGTCGGGGTCACCAGTCTTTCAACCATCGCGTTGCAAATCATCAGCTGTGTCGAAATCACGTAGTACACCGGCATCGTCCACTGCCACTTCAACAATCTGGTCGCTGTGATCCGCCAGCAGGCCGCGCGCACCGGTATCCCCTTCAAGCGCCATGATCTGGCTGAAAAACTCACGCGCGAGCAATATTGGATTGCCACGTTTGCCGTCATGGACCGGGATACAAATGGAAGCATCTGCCCACGGATCGAAGGCTTCAATTAGCCGGTTAACCGTTGCACTCTGCACGAGCGGCATGTCGCCGAGCATGATGATCGCACCATCGATTTCTGACGGCAGTGCGGCTATGCCTGCATGAAGCGAGCGGCTCATGCCTTCCGGGTGGGCATCGGCATTGACGAACTGTACATTCATGTCCGATAGCGCCGACTTTATCTCTTCGCGCTGATGGCCGGTGACGACGATAACCGGATCGGCTTTCGAGGCCAGCGCTGCACGGACCGCATGGGTGACGAGCGGCGCGCCGCGATAGGGCATTAGCAACTTGTTGGCGCTCCCCATGCGGCGCGATGAACCGGCGGCGAGTATGATCGCGGCGGTACGCGGCGGTGCGGTTACAGCCGGACCAGCGCTTTCCGCTACCATCTGTTTTTCGCTCCGTGTACGTCCCTTCGCTTTCTCCGCGATAAGCCCGCCAACACCCATCGCACGCAAATCTCCCGCCTCGACGGGAACTCCCGCAAGGAGTCGCTGAAGAACCCAGTCGAAACCGTTGAGCCTCGGCGAGCGCGCGCAGCCCGGCATCCCGATCACAGGCTTGCTGCCCAGAGCGCCGAGCACGAGCAGATTGCCGGGCTCGACCGGCATGCCGAATTGCTTGATCCGCCCGCCCGCGCGTTCGATCCCGGCGGGGACGACATCGCCGCGGTCTATCGTCGCCGCCGCACCGGACACCACGATCATGTCCATGCCGCGCCGGTCCAGCTCGGAGATCGCTGCAGCGACCTCTTCGGGATCATGAGCGCAGCGCATCTCGTCTGCAAGCGCAAGCCCCAGATCATCGAGCCGCCCGCGCAGAACTTCGGCAGCCTTGTCGAGCAGCGTCTCGCGTCCGCCCGCAACGCGGGTGAGGACGAGGCCGATCCGCTTGTGCCGAACCGGCATGACCGAAACCGACTTCGCCTTGTCCATCATCACTTCGATAACAGCCCTCACACTCACCTCAGGCACCGCGAGCGGGATGATCTTGATCGTCGCAACCGTGTCTCCCGGTGCGACCGGTGCAAAACGCGCAAGAGTGGCAATTGTGATGGCCTCGTCGATGGCATTTGCGGCGTCGATGGCGGCGGGATCGACGGCAAGGATACCATGCTGCGCGGCCATCAGATTGCAGCGTCCGGTTTTTGCCTCAGACAGCGTCAGATGCGCACCGGCAGCGGCTTTGGCAATCAGCGCGGCGGCACGGTCCTCATCAAGATCGCCCGGTTCCAGCCGCGCGCCTGTGACGGCCGCGATCCTGGCCTCGCGCAGCAATGCGATCTCTGCCGCACCGAGCCGCGTGCCCTTCCTGATGCCCTTTTTGCCAAGCCGCTGCGTATGGGCAAGGACAAGCCCTTCTGCCTCATCAACCGGCACTTCGCCGAAAATCATGTCCGGGTCGCCTGCTGGTAGCGTGCCGCCGTCATCTCCGCCATGATCGCAATCGCGATTTCCGCCGGGGCGCGTCCGCCGAGCTTGAGACCGATGGGCGCGTGTATCCGCGTGATCTCCTCATCGGTAAATCCGAGCACATGCAGGCGATCCGTACGTTTCGCATGCGTCTTCTTGCTACCGAGCGCGCCAATATAGAAACACTCCGAGCGAAGCGCGGCGGCGAGTGTCGGATCGTCGATCTTTTCGTCATGGGTGAGCGATACGATCGCCGTCATCCGGTCCGGTCTGACCTCAGCGCGGGCGAAATATTCGTCGGGCCATTCGACCAGCGGCTCGAAGCCGGGGAAGCGCTCCGGCGCGGCAAAGGCGGCGCGCGGGTCGACAATGGCGACATCGTAGCCGGCCATGCGCGCGATGGGGGCAAGTGTCTGCGTGATATGGGTTGCGCCGATTATGTGGAGGCGCGGCTGTGGCAGGAAGGTACGCAGGAAATACTCACGGCCCTCCGCTTCGGCGAGATACGACTGGCCGGAAATGATCGCATTCTGCGCGAGCGTGGAGAGTTCGGGCGAAACATCTGCGCCGAGCTGCTGATCTTCCCGGTAGAGAAGCGACTGAGCCCCGTTCTCGGTATCGGTCGCAAAAACGACCGGTTGCCGCGTGGCTCTTGCCTCGACAATAGTCTGCAACAACGCCGGATCGCCGCCGCGCGCAACAAGCACGGACAGCGTGCCGCCGCAGGTCAGCCCCGCCTGCCATGCCGTCTTGTTGTCCACGCTGAAGGTCAGCGTCTTCGGCACCCCACCCGTTATGACATCGAGCGCTTCGGTGATCACCGCGCCCTCGACGCAGCCGCCTGAGACGGAGCCTTCGAATTCCTGATTTTCATTAACGGCAAGAATGCTGCCCACGGGGCGCGGTGACGATCCCCATGTCGCGACAACGGTCGCCAGAGCGATTT
>CAYOUP010000393.1:0-2792 GCA_964407125.1 uncultured Hyphomicrobiaceae bacterium
TCCGATGCTCCATGCCGCAGAGGTGGACCTGATAGGGGTGCTCGCGATGGAATCGCGATAGCGCCCTCACGCCGTAGGGCATTGGTATCTACACATCTTACGAGGTGTCAAAGTGCGAGAAAGCGGTGGCGGCTAGGGATTTGATTTTTCGAAGGTCGTAATTGGTATGCTCCAGCAGAACGGACATGGAAAGCAGGACGAAGTAGCCTGCCAGCAAGGCTGGCGTCGTAAAGGGTACGCCCCGCTTCATGCGGCGGCCGCTGAGGCGTACCAGCAGCGTCCTGGTTTCTTCCGCTTGGGGAGTCTCCTGCCGCTGCAGATTCCAAACGACCACGCAGGCCATCGCGGCGACCAACAGCCGCCGGGCGACGGCTTCGCCGCTTTCCTGCCGCCAATGTTCGACTTGAAGTCCGTGGCTTTTGAGCAGTTTGAAAAAACTTTCGATTCTCCAGCGCCAGTAGTACCAAAGAGCGACCTGAGCTGCGTCGGCGTCGGCTTGGGAAATATTCGTCAGCAATGTCCATTCGGCCAGGATATAACCCTCGGCGTCGACCACGCGAGCGGCGATCAGCCGAACTTCCAGCGGTTGGCCGGCGATGTCGTGTTGTTTCCCCGCGATTCTTGTTTTGTGCGGTCGATGCAAGGTAATGGTCGCTTCGGCGACTTCTTGCCGCGCCGTCGTTCCTTGGAATTGCACTTCGCGGACATCTTGGAACGCCTCGGTTTGGTCGAAGTGTTCGACGAGCTTGGAAATCAGCCACGAATCGCCATTCCACAATACCCGCCGATCGTCGCAACGAACCAGAAACAAATGCCCCGCCGGCGACCACTGGCGAAAATCGCCCAGCGAATCGGCTTCGCGATCGATCACATGAACGACTTGTCGCGGGAGGTTCCAATCGGCGACCTCGTCCATGGTTGGCCGAAGTTGATCCAGATGATGGGCGTCTACGCTCGGCGGGTTTTGCGACGTGCTGTGAACGGCGCAGGCCGTGCGGACATGCATTTGCATGGGCGCTAGCGGCGAACCCGTATGGGCGTCGATCAGCAGGGCGGTCGTCAGGTCATAGCCGATATCATGCTGATGCGTCAGTTGCAGTGTGTCCTTCTTCGCCAGATGGGCCTTGTAATCGAGCTTCGACCAATCGTGAGCCAGCAGCACGAACTTCGATTCGCTCTGCATGCACCCAGCCCGGCCGGCGTCTCGAAGCGGCTGGACCAGCGCCGCCAGATCCACGCGATCATTATTGAAGAACCGCCAGGCGGCCTGCGTGGCCGCCGCGCCAGCAGTCCCGTCTGCCGCGACAGCCGGCCCGGTGCGTGTCGAACTCGACGGACTCATATGTGCTTTAACCAGCTTCACATAACGCCGCTGCAATCGCCGATCCATCGGCGGAAGTAAAATGCCATCCGCGAATATTTACCCGACAGAGCGAGATGTGTAGATACCAATGGGGCTTGGATAGCGTCTCACCTGTTCTGTAAATTGTCGGATTCTGTAAATTGTCGGACGGTGATTAGGGCGTAACTTGATCTCCAAGCGTTCTGTTGGGTTAGTTGGTTTTCATCGTAAGGTACTTTCGTCCGGACATCCAGTCTTCGTCGACTTCCATGAGCACGGCGCTGGCGAGTCTCAAGAGCGACGCTTCGCTGGGGAAGATGCTCACCACGCGGGTGCGACGCTTCAGTTCCCGATTGAGCCGTTCGAGCATGTTGCTGGTCCGCATCCGGACGCGATGCGAGCTCGGCAAGCAGAACACCGTGAGCGACTCCGGTACGTTCGCTTCCATCCAGTCGGCCAGCTTGGGCGCCGTCTCGGCGTATTTCTCGACCGCCCCTTGCAAACGACGGTCCGCTTCCGCGCGATCCGGCGCAGCGAAGACGTCGCGGAGGTCTGCGACGACTTCCTCTCCGATCGGCTCGCTGGGCACATAACCGAGCGCGTTCTGCATCAAGTGGAACTGACAACGCTGCCACGGCACTCCAGAAAAACAGGCTTGGCGAGCCGCTTTCAAGCCTTCATGCGCGTCGCTGACGAGGTAGCGAACACCACACAGGCCCCGAGCCACCAGGCTCTTGAAAAACTCTCGCCAATGCACCTCCGCTTCCGAATCACTGACCGAGACGCCCAGCACCGTGCGATGGCCGTCAGCGGTGATTCCGATCGCTACCAACAGCGCCATGTCGACGACCGTTCCGCCCCGCCGAACGTGTTCGTAGCGGGCGTCGAGCACCAGGTACGGCACATCCCCCAGCGGCCGCTGGCGCCACCGCTGGAGCTCCTCGTCGAGCTGCGTGGTGAGGCGGCTCACCGTGGAACTGGAGATCTCATGGCCGCACAGTTGTTCCACGATCTTGGACACCTTGCGGGTCGAGACGCCCTGGACGTACATCTCGGCCAGGGCTGTGGTCAGGGCCCGCTCACTGCGAACCCCACGCTCCAAGGCCTGCGGATAGAAGTCAACGCCACGCGTCTGCGGAATTTCGAGGTGCAATTCGCCGACGCGGGTCCGGAGCGTCTTGTCTTTGAAGCCGTTCGCGTAACCTTGACGCTCCTCGGTCCGCTGATACGGCGCGGCACGAAGCGCCTCGCATCGCTCGATCTTCATCACTTCGTTCACGAGCAGCTCGAACACTGCGGCCAGCCCCTCGAATCCGTGTTCGCTGAGCAGTTGGATCGCTTCGCCGAATCGAGTAAACTGCGGCGGGTGGGTCATGACAGGTCTCCTATGGCAAGTGAAGTTACCAATTTAGGAAACCAAGTTTGGCCCACCTCTTTCCATCCCACCAAC
>CAYOUP010000394.1:0-2790 GCA_964407125.1 uncultured Hyphomicrobiaceae bacterium
ACTGTGGCCTGCGCCGTATCATGACAACAGTTCGTAAGTTCGAAGCGCGGCGGCCAGATCGTTTCTGGCGCCGGTGGATGATAGCCGAGAACGGGCCGGACGGCATTCGGGACGCAAGGCTCGTTACTCAGCCGGTGAGGCGGTTGGCGCGCCGTATTGTCTTGCGTAATTGTCCGTATCTTCCTCGCGTTTTTCCTCCAGATCACTGCGATGGTGATGCCTGTGAAGCACGCCGCTGCCGCCGGGAAAATGCGCATGCGCTTTCTTCCAGGGCGTCGACTTGAACCAGCTCACCACGTAAGCCACCCCGATCAGTGATGCGAAGCCAAATATATTCATGATGAAAACGCTGAGATTATTCACGCCAACCAGATGAACGAACGTGCCAAGGATCTGTGCGATGAAGAGGCTCGATGCGAACACCGCGAGTGATTGCTGGCCGACCTTGCGCGCCAAATCCACGATGAGGCCGCTCATGCGGTCGCCAAGCCGTGTCGCGATCGAATAGCCGAGATAGGCGAGCGCCAGAAAATGCAGATAACGGAACAGACCGAACTCGGTCTTGGTGATGACCGGCTGCAACCACTGACGGATGTCCTGAATCGGTTTGATGTCCCACAGCAGATAATGCTGGGAAAGCGGAATGCTGGCGACTATGACAATCACCGCAACGATCATCCAGTCCTTACGGATCGGCGGCTTCGGCAGCCAGCCGCGGATGAAGGAGAAACCGGTGAAGAACAGAAGCTGCCAGGCAAAGGGGTTGAAGAACCAGCGGCGGTCGCTCCAAGGCTCTGCAGGCAGGTCGAGATAACGCAATCCGGCGAGCACCCACAGCACGGCCATGAAAACGAAAGGTGCATAAGGATTGAGCCGGCGAAGCAGCATGACAATCGGCACGAGTGCGAGGATGACCAGATACATCGGCAGGATATCCCAGTAATTGGGGACATAGGTCAGCGTCAGCAGGCCGAAAATGCATTCGCGGATATTCTCGAAGAAAATATGTAAATTGTAGGTTGCCGTGTAAGCTTTCTCCACCGGGCTGAGCCACTTATCGATGAGGATCAGCTCGGTGACGACCGCGAAGAACAATGCGATATGCGTCCAGTAGATCTGCCAGACACGATGCATGATTCGCGCCGTGCCCATCAGCATGCCCTGCTGTTCGAAAATCTTCCCGAAGGCGATGGCGGACGCCATGCCGGAACAGAACACGAAGATTTCCGCGGCGTCGGAGAATCCCAGGCGCGCGGGGATCCAGTTCACCCACCAATTGCCCGGCGTGTGTGCGATGAGGATGAGGAACATCGCCACACCGCGGAAGAAGTCGAGCCGTGGATCGCGCTTGTTGAGCGGCGCGCTAGAATTTTCCTGCATAGTCTTTGACCTGAATTTCGCAAACGATAATTGAAAAGTTTCTGTTTCCCGACGCCTCGGCGAGTGCGGCCTCAAGCTCTTGCCTGGATTTTACGCGCCAGCCACTGCCGCCGAATGCCGCAGCGGCGTCTTCGAATTTGCTCGGCCCAAGCCCGACGCCGCGCCGCTCCAGCCCCGCCTGAGCCTGTTTCAGCTCGATCAGCGCAAGGCTTTCATCCTGCAACACGACGATGATGACCGGGATATTCTGATCGCGGAGCGTCGCCAGCTCGCCAAGGAACATTTCGAAGCCGCCATCGCCGAGCACGGCGACAACAGGGCGATCGGGATTGGCGACCTTCACACCCGCAGCGAGCGGGATCGCCGGGCCCATCGTGCAATAGCCCGCGGATTGCATCAGGCCGAATGGACGGCGGATTCTGATCTGCTGGCTGAGGAGAATGCGATGTGCGCCGCTATCTGCCGTGATCGTCGTTTCGGCTGGCAGATCGTTTTGCAGCACATCGAAAATTGCGTGCGGGGCCCAATCGGCTGGCGGCGCGAATGCGGCTTGCAAAGTCTCGCGGGCTGCGGCCGGTTCGCCTTTCGGCCACCGGTCCGCCGTATCACCTCCGGGCAGTTTTCCGAGCACAGCGGAAAGAACACCCGCCGGATGTGTTTCAACCAGCATCGTCGCGGCATGCATGCCGTGATCGGCTGGAGCGGCGGAAATCTCGATCACATCCGCATCCAGCGCAAACGGATCGAGCCAGCCGGGACGCATCTCGATAGGATCGTAGCCTACCAGCAGGACCAGATCGGCGGCCTTTACCAGCGGCAGCAATTGCTTGTCGGCGAGCGGCGAGAGACCGGCCCCGCCAAGCGCGAGCGGATGATGCTCATCGACGATCCCCTTGGCCTTGTAGGTCGTGATCAGGGGAATGCCGAAGCGCTCCATGAGTTTTTGCAACGCTTCGCCGCAACCATCCCGTGCAGCTTCGAGCCCGGCAATGATCAGGGGACGCCCGGCCTTCGCCAATCGCTCCGCAATTACGGCAACGGCTTCGCTATCGGCGCTGACGGGCGCAGCCAGCCGCCTCGGCGGCGAAACGATCCGCTCACTGTCCGGCGCGGATCTTGCCGCCGTATCCGGCGAAAGCTGCACGAAAACCGGGCCCATCGGCCCGCGCTGCGCCAGCCGGATCGCGCGTGCCATCGTTGCCGCCGCGCCGTGCTGTTCCAGCTCGAAGCTGCCCTTGACGAGCGGCTGCATCAGCGCGGTCTGGTCGATGATCTGATGTGTATAGCGGCCGCGAAGGCCGTGTTCGACGACGCCGGAAAAGGCGATCAGCGGAACATGCTCCTGCGAGGCGTCCGCTATGCCGTTCACCGCGTTGGTGAGCCCCGGCCCAAGGGTCGTAACCAGCAGCC
>CAYOUP010000395.1:0-2784 GCA_964407125.1 uncultured Hyphomicrobiaceae bacterium
AGGCTGGCGCGGGAGGAAAAAAGACGCAACGCGCGCAGCGCTCCGTCCGGTGCTGGCGGTTCCGGCAATTCCGGATCGTCAAGCGCCCATATATCCGCAAGCACCGGATCGATCCGGAATTATGCATCGATGATCCGCTCACGGATTGCACGCAACAAGCCATTGGCCGGCCATTCGGGAAATGTGGTCATTGCCTTGAACCTCTCGACCTCGGGCGGATTGCAAAGTGCGCGGATCGTACAATCGAGCGGCAATAGCGTGCTGGACAGACAAGCGCTTTCCGCGGTCCGGCGTGCCGCGCCCTTCCCGCAGCCGCCTGCCGGTGTCCACTCAAGCCAGCTCAGTTTCACAATACCGTTTACATTCCAGTGAAAGGTGGGATGGATTGCCATCCACAGGATTGATCATGGAAACACTCTTGCCGAATGCGCCTCAAAGTTCTGCGAGCGCCATTTCAATTACGGATCTCGTTCTCAACGCCGATGTCGTCGTGCAGGCGGTCCTGGTGCTGCTTGTGATTGCCTCCGTCATTTGCTGGGCGATCATTCTGGAAAAGGCTCTCAGACTGACCGGCTTTGCCCGGCAGGTTCGCAAGCTGGAGCAGTTCGCGGCGTCTCCCGGCGCATTGCAGATACCCCGGAACTGGTTCGTGGAAGCCATGTACTCCGCCGGTGCCGCGCAATATGACTCCGAGCCGGGGGAAGCCCGTTCGGAACGCGAGGGACGACTGGAGAAAGCCATGAGAGGCCGGGCGCGGCGGGAGATGCTGCGCCTGCAGCGGCGGGTCAGGTTCCTCGCCACGGTCGGCTCCACCGCGCCTTTCATCGGGCTATTCGGCACCGTCTGGGGGATCATGAACAGCTTCACGGCGATCGCGGCGGAAAAGGACACGAGCCTTGCCGTCGTCGCGCCGGGGATTGCCGAGGCGCTCTTCGCCACCGCGCTGGGACTGGTCGCGGCGATCCCGGCGGTGTTCGCCTATAACCAGCTCGCCGGGTCGTTTTCCCGGATATCGGAGCGGATCAACATCGCCATAGCGACGCTGGCCTCCGAATTCGTGCGCGTCGAGAAGAAAAGCAAGGCGGCCTGAGCAATGGGCGTAAATCTTTCCCAAGATACCGGCAACGACGAAGAGCTTGCGCCGCTCGCCGAAATCAACGTGACGCCGCTCGTCGATGTCATGCTGGTGCTGCTGATCATCTTCATGGTGACCGCCCCGCTGATGGTCTCGGGCGTGCCGGTCAAACTGCCGGAGAGCACGGCGGCACAGGACCGTCCGCCGTCAAAACCGATGGTGATCACGATTGCCGCCGACGGACGGCTTTACATCCGCGATGAGCAGGTTTCATCCGGTGAACTGGTTCCACGCCTTGCCGCTCTGCGCCCAGATGGGGGCGAAGGCGAAACGACCGCCTATGTCAGGGCCGACAAGACGATCGCCTATGGCACGGTCATGGATATCCTGAACGATGTGTCGAAGGCGGGATACAGCCGCATATCGCTTCTGTCTCACCTGAAGAACGAATGAGAGCCTTTTGTGGACCTTTCCCAAGGTGTCGAGTGAGCGTAACAATTTCCCCCTCACCCGGCGCTTCGCGCCGCCCTCTCCCGCGAGGGGGGAGACATATTTCGCAGAGTTCTCTCACGAAAGAGGAAGAATCGACTTCGCTTAAACATGCTTTAGCTGAAGTTTGCGTACAATCGGAGGTAACGGCTATATAAGGGATGCGCGTTGAATGGATTGATCTTTCCGGGATCGGCTATTCATTTGCAACCCCTGGTCCAACACAGCCTTGAGACGAACCTGACTTGAGCAAACGAAAAGACATTGGTGACACGCGGCTCGACGATGCGGCCCGGGCGGGCTGGCTTTATTATGTCGCCGGGAACACCCAGGACGAAATCGCCGCCAAGCTTGGCATCTCCCGCCAATCGGCGCAGCGCCTCGTATCGCTGGCCGTGGCCGAGGGACTGATCAAGGTCCGGCTGGATCACCCTATCGCGCGCTGTCTCGATCTCGCGGCCCAGTTGAAGGACCGGTTCGGGCTGGCCTATGCCGAGATCGTGCCGACCGATCCGGCTTCGACCTCGACGACCACCGGTGTTGCCAATGCCGCGGCGGCGGAGATCGAACGCCAGCTTCGCGCGGAAGGCAATGCGATCATCGCCATCGGAACGGGGCGTACACTGAAGGCTGCGATCGAGTTGCTTCCGCCGATAGAGGCGCCCGACAAGAAAATCGTATCGCTGACAGGCAACATCGCGCCGGACGGCTCAGCGGCGTTTTACAGCGTCATTTTCACCATGGCCGACATCGTCAAGGCGCGCCATTTCCCCATGTCGCTGCCCGTTATTACCTCCTCGAAAGACGAGCGAGACCTTCTGCACAGGCAGCCGATGATCAGCGCTACGCTCAAGCTTGCGGCGGAAGCGGATATCGCCTTTGTCGGCGTTGGCGATCTGGGACCGAATGCGCCACTCCATGAGGATGGTTTCGTCTCGCGCGCGGAGCTGAAGGCTTTGCAGAAGGCTGGCGGTGTCGGGGAAATCACCGGCTGGGTCTTCGATGCACAAGCAAAGCTCGTCGAGGGCGTCACCAATGAACGGGTGGCGAGCTCACCCATCCCCTCAACGGACAGATGCCTCGTCGTCGCTATTGCCAAGGGGCCTGCAAAACTGCCCGGCACGACCGCAGCGGTCAAAGGCCGTCTCGTCAATGGATTGATCAGCGACGAGTGGACGGCGGAACAACTGCTGTCGTCAGCCTAAGCCCATTTAATCAGT
>CAYOUP010000396.1:0-2764 GCA_964407125.1 uncultured Hyphomicrobiaceae bacterium
CGTGGTCCGACACGAAGTAGATGCGATCGCCGACCCACAGCGGCATGGTCACATTGCCTTCGAGGTCGATCAGCCGGCGCCACTCGCCGCCCCCATCGGGATCAATCCACAAGTCGCCCGTCAGACCGCCTCGATAGCGCTTCCAGCGGGCGATGTCCGTCGTGTTGCGACCGATGGCCATGCCGCCGTCAGGACCATGGGAGATGCTCATGGCCGGACCGGTCGGCAACTGCTCCGATTCGCCACCGGTCTGGTTTACGGCGTACAGGTAGTACAGACCACCAAAAGGCTGCGCCGCGTTGCTGGCAAAGAGGATCGACTCGCCATCCGGAGCCCACCCGACGACGCGGGTATTTGCGCCGAGGAAGGTCAGCCGCTCCGCCGGCCCACCCTCGGCCGGCATGCGATACACCTCGGGCTGGCCTTCGTCGCGTCCGGTGAAGGCCAAGGTCTCGCCGTTGGGGGACAGGGCCGGCGTGGATGCCTGGCCCAGGTTGGAGGTCAGCCGGCGAGCAATGCCCCCCGACGCGGCAACCGTCCACAGATCATCTTCACAGACGAAAACGACCGTGTCATTATGGATTGTGGGGAATCGATAGTAACCTGCTTGTGCCATTCTTCAGCCTTTCCAGTTCTTCACAGCATTGCGCCTATCGTGCGGAGGCAGAGTGTGCCATGAGAGCGCATCGTAACTTCGTAAAACGCGAAACGTGAAACGTAAAGATTTCGCCGCTGATTCTCACAGCCTACGTTTCACGTTCCGCACAGCGGTGCCAATAATCATACCACCAATCAGCGAACGATGCCAATGTTGGAAGGTCGAGATTCGACATTTCGTCTGATTTTGTCTATAATCGTATCAAATAACGCATTGAGGAAAAAGTGACACAGGCATGAGTTTGTAGTACAATTGGGCCGCACCGAGCAAATAGAGAAGGAAGGAGCGGTCCATGGCCAAGACAGCCAAGCAATTAGACGTCAAGGCACGGTACATTTTCAAGCCCGAAATCGAGACCTGTCCGCATTGCAGCCAGTCGTTACGGGCTCGATCTTACTATCAGTGGCGCAAGACAGTGCAGCAGTTGGATGGGGCGGTGTACGTGGCCAGCGCAGCCAAAGCGTGCGTCAATCCCGAGTGTGCCCATCCGGGACAACCCTACACGTCGTTGGCCGCGCAGATGGTCACGGTCCCGGAATGCACGTACGGTCTGGACATCATCGCGCAGATTGGCTGGTGGCGGGATCGGGAGCACCTGAACCGTGAACAGATCCATAGCCGACTGCGGGAGCGCGGGGTGCAGATCAGTGAGCGCCAGGTGGACCATCTGTATGCGCGCTATCAGGTGTTGATGGCCAGCGCCGAACGGCTAGAGCCGGACACATTGGAGCAGGTGGTGGCTGAGCGTGGGGGTCTGATCATCGGTCTGGACGGTCTGGAGCCCGAAGGGGCCTCAGAGCAACTGTGGGTAGTGCGAGAAGTGCAAAGCGAACGTATCCTGGTGGTGGGCTGGCTAGCCCGGGTGAATCATCAGACGCTGAAGGCACTCCTGGCGCCCGTGATTGACCTGAACCTGCCCGTGTTAGCCACGCTGAGCGACAAACAAGGCTGTGTCCGGAAAGCCTTGGAAGCATGCTGGCCCGATGTGCCGCATCAATGGTGCCAGTCCCACTACCTGGGCAACATCACCCGCCCCATTTACGCGCGCGACCGCGCCCTCAAGACGGACTTACGCAAAACCATCCGCAAGGAAGTGCGAGACAGCGTGAAGGAAGTGCTATCCGAACCCGACGGTTCGGCTTTTCCCCCCGGAGTTGGTCACGGGGATGCTGGTCGAGACGAATCCGGATGAAGAAACGGCTCCCCCACCGCCGACACGCCAGCAAGTGGTCCGAGACCTGGCCCGAGACCTGCAGCAAGCCCTATCCCGCCGCGGGCGAGCGCCCTTCGTGATGGCCGGCTGGCCGATGTTCGAGGACCTGTGCGCGCTGCAAGAGACCCTGGCGCAATGCCTGACGCTCGGCGATGACCTCTATGTGCGTCATTGGCACCAGGTCTTAAGTGAGACGCTGCCGGCCTATCGCCAGGACTTTGCCGAGGTGCAACTGGCCCTCGACTGGGTGCAGACGGTCAAGCAGATTCTACAAGCGCCTTTGCCCACGGAGGAGGACCCAGGCCCAGGCGGAGACACCGTGGCCCGCCAATTGGCCCATTTTTTGGGCCCCTTAGCGGACCGGTCGGACCTTAGCTCCTGGCTGACCACCTTTCGTGACAAGGCACTGTTGGCCAGGAGCGAACGCTACTGGTCGGGGCTTTTCCCCTGCTACGACATCGTGGGCTTGCCCCGTACGAACAATGACCACGAAAGCCTGTACGGTCAGATCAAGCGCGGCCTCAGACGGCAACGCGGCGTCGAGGATTTGCGTGATCCTTTGCGGCGGCATGGAGCCTGGCTGGTCTTCCAAAACGATGCCGCATCTCCCGAAGAGTTGCGGGAGCGCCTGGCCCAAGTTCCCTGGGAGGACTACTTCGCCGAACGGGCCCGGTATGAGGAACGTCAATCGGTCTTTCGGCGGCGGTATCAATGGCGTCACCAGCGAGAAGCGGTGAGACAGCAGCGCGTAGATGCCTGGGCTGAAGCTGTCTCGAATTGTTAACGTGCGACTTTTACCTTAATGCATATATACAATTAACCGCCTAACAGAGCTTGCAGCCGACGCGAGGCGCGGCTGAAGTGGGCGTTAGGCCATTCGCCGATTATTATGA
>CAYOUP010000397.1:0-2758 GCA_964407125.1 uncultured Hyphomicrobiaceae bacterium
GGGCTTTCGCATTTCACACAAGCCTCCGTTACGAATGGAAGCCTTTCCGTACCCGTACGGTCTTGCCAATGGCTATTAAGTTAGCCGTTCTTCCCCTCCCTCACGTTGACGCGAAAAATGTTTGTCCGAGATTGGCCGGAGCACTGAGCCTGACTTTGGTCTTGTCATGTGAAATCAGTACAAGGACAATAATCGTCGCGAGATAGGGCAGCATGGCCAGAAGCTGCGGTTCGACATCGAGGCCGAGCGCCTGGCTGTGGAGCTGGATGATCGTGATCCCGCCGAAGAGATAGGCGCCGAGCAATGCGCGCCAGGGCCGCCATGCCGCGAAGACGACGAGCGCGAGCGCGATCCAGCCGCGCCCCGCCGTCATGTTCTCGACCCAGAGCGGGGTCTGCACGATGGAAAGATAGGCTCCGCCGAGCCCTGCGCATGCGCCGCCGAACAGCAAAGTGGCATAGCGATAGGCGACGACCGGATAGCCGATGGCATGGGCGGCGTCATGATTTTCACCGATAGCGCGGATGATCAGCCCCGTTCGCGTGCGCGTCAGGAACCACGCGACGCCCGCGACCAGCGCGAAGGAAAGATAGACGAGCGCATCCTGGCCGAAGATCAGCGGACCGATGATCGGGATACTGGTAAGGCCGGGAATATCGAGCTTGGGAAAATCGGGCGCGGATTTGCCCGAATAACCCTGGCCGATGAGCGCGGCAAGGCCGAGCCCGAACAGGGTCAGCGCAAGGCCGGTCGCGACCTGATTGGCGAGCAGCGTTTGCGTCAGGACGGCGAACAGGAAGGCGATGACCGCTCCGGCCAGCGCCGCCGCGATGATGCCGGCCAGAAAGCTGCCCGTCTCCATGGTTGCGGCAAAGCCGGCAATCGCGCCGATGATCATCATGCCTTCAACGCCAAGATTGAGGACGCCGGATTTTTCGACGACCAGCTCGCCGATTGCGGCAAAGACGAGCGGCGTCGCGGCGACGATGATGCCGAGCATGATATTGACGATGAGGTCCATGGGATGCTCCTTCTACTCGGCGGGCTGCTGCATGATCACCTTGGTAGGACGCCGCTCCGGCGCGGTCCATTTCAGGCGGTAATTGACGAGGATGTCAGTGGCAAGCAGGAAGAACAGCAGCATGCCCTGGAAGACCTGCACCGTCGCGCTCGGCAGGCTCATGGTGATCTGCGCCGCTTCGCCGCCAATATAGGTGAGGGCGAGCAGCAGGCCGCCGAGGAGGATGCCGATCGGATGCAGCCGGCCGAGAAATGCGACGATGATCGCCGTGAAGCCATAACCGACGGGAAGAGCCGGAACAAGCTGGCCAACGGGGCCGGTCGCTTCGAAAACGCCCGCGAGTCCGGCCAAACCGCCCGACACCATGAAACAGAACCAGACGATGCGCGGGCTGGAAAATCCGGCAAAGCGCGCGGCGCGCGGCGCTTGCCCGACGACCTTGATCTGGAAGCCGATCATGTGCGAGCGCAGCAGCACCCAGGCGACGATGACGGCGAAGATGGCGACGAGAAAGCCGATATGGGCGCGGGTTCCCGGGATGAGGGCGGGCAGCAAGGCTGCGTCATGGAAAAGACGGCTTTCGGGAAAGTTGAAGCCTTCCGGATCGCGGAGCGGCCCATGGACCAGCACGCTGAGCAGGAGTATTGCCACATAGACCAGCATCAGGCTGACGAGGATTTCATTGGTGTTGAAGCGTGTGCGCAGAAAGGCCGGGATCGCCGCCCAGGCCATGCCGCCGAGCGCGCCTGCAAGACAGACGAGCGGCAACACCCAGAGCCCTTCGACGTCGTACAGCGCCAGTGCCACCGCGCCGCCCGCGAGCGCGCCGATGGTGAACTGGCCTTCCGCGCCGATATTCCAGACCCCGGCCCGGAAGCCGAAGGCGAGGCCGATCGCGATCAGGATCAGCGGCGTGGCTTTGACCAGCAATTCAGTGATCGTGTAAACGGACGTCAGTGGGCTGATGAAAATCAGATAGGTCGCCGAAACGGGGTCCTTGCCGAGCACCGTGAACAGGATAAACCCGGCCAGCACCGTGAACAGCACCGCCAGAAACGGCGTCGCGTAGAGCATGACGCGTGATGGTTCCTTGCGCGGTTCGATCTTAAGCATGGCTGCCCTCCCATGCGCATGGCGCGTAAAGCCCGCTCCACTGGCGACTTCTGCGAAGTACCGCCTTCACCCTCACCCGGCGCTCCGCGCCGCCCTCTCCCCTCAAGGGAGAGGGCAAACATGCGGCATACTCAGTGCCATGCCCTCTCCCCTGGCGGGAGAGGGCGGAATGCGCAGCATTCCGGGTGAGGGGGGAGCCAATTTCGCAGAAGTTTTCCAAGTGGAGCGGGCTTTCCGGTTCGAACGGCCTGACGGCGAGCAAACCGCTGTCCATCGCTTCGCCAAACAACGTCTCAAGCATGAGCCGAACTCCGTTCCGCCTGACCGCCCATGTTGATGCCGATCTTTTCGATGGTGAGATTGGCCACCGGCTCGGCGTCCGTCAGCCTGCCGTCCGCGATGACCGCGATCCGGTCGCAGATCGTCATCAGCTCATCGAGATCCTGCGAGATAATGAGGACGGCGGTCCTCTCCTTGGCGAGCTGCATGATCGCCTGATGGATCGCGGCGGCGGCTCCGGCATCGACGCCCCATGTCGGCTGCGAGGCGATGAAGACGGTTGGCGCCTGCAGGATCTCGCGCCCCATGATGAATTTCTGCAAATTGCCGCCAGACAGGCTGCGT
>CAYOUP010000398.1:0-2744 GCA_964407125.1 uncultured Hyphomicrobiaceae bacterium
AAGATATCCAGATAAGCCTTTTTGAACAACCCCGGATGATGACAGTGAATACCCTTATTTCTGCAAATATCCCTTCCACCTTCAGCAATTTCCTCAGATCGGCCCAGGAGATTGACCGGACCGACGTGGAAGAATATGAACGTATCTCTAATAAAGAATTAACACTGAGCATTCCCGGTGAATTTGTCGTCGACAATGAAGATCCGGGCTTCCATTATGTTTCCATGTCATACGACAGCAAACTGAAACAATTCATTGATGCCCGCAAAGAACAAAAGAATGAAGTTTTCTACGACCAGGTCTCGGGCAGGAACCCGATGAAATGGACGCCTGTGGCGCATTCCGGGTTTTATGGAGAATCTATCCGTTCAGCCCTTCTGACAAGGAGCGGAGAAGGGGGGAATAGGGCAAGCTGGACTACCTTACTTCCCGCTGCCGGATTTTATGATGTTTATGTATATATTCCTACTTCAGCCATGCTAGGACGCCCTGAACGCGGAAGGCCCGGGGGGGGCGGCGGCCAGGGAGGAGGAGGGTCAGGAGGAAGGAGTCCGGGCCAGGGGGGCCGCGGATCTGGTCCGAGGTTCGCAGATGAAGGCAATGTCTATCATTATACCATATCTTCCAATGAAGGCTCAGAGGACGTACCGTTTACACTGAGAAGTCCTGAGGAAGGATGGAATAAAATAGGTGCATTCCATTTCCCGGGAGATACCGCCACCATTGAACTGTCCAATAAAACCAACGGAAGACGTGTTATCGCCGATGCGGTCAAGTGGGTAAGAAAATAATTATAATACAAAGAAAATGAGATCAACAAATCCATTCAGCAGGAACAGGTATTTATGGCTCATAATCCTGTTAACGTTTGTGGCAACCGGACTCCGGGCCCAGGTATTAATGGATATGGAAAAGGCCCTGGATATTGCCATGATGAACAGTCCGACCATGCAGCAGGTAGAGCTTGATCTCGCCAGGAACCAGGAATTATTGAATGCCCAGCGGGCCAGGCTGAAATCACAATTCGGACTGGTGCTGAATCCATTCGAATATGAGCGGTCCAACCGCTTCGATAGAAGGACCAGTGAATGGTTCCTGAACGAATCAGCCAGTTCCACAGGGACATTCTCTATCAACCAGCGCATACTGCCCACAGACGGCACTATTTCCCTGTATAATACCTTCTGGTATGATTACAACAATTCACAATCCGCAGGAGCAGTGGATCCTATTTCCCGAACCTGGAACAACCGTTTGTATCTCCAGCTGACACAGCCGATATTTACCTATAACCGGACCAAGGTGGAACTGGCCAGGGTCGAACTTAGCTATGAAACAGCATTGCTGAGGTACCTGCTGCAGAAACTGAGCCTGGAAAGAAATGTGGCACAGACTTTCTATGCAGTTTATTCCATGCAGATGAGACTGGACATTGCCAATGAAGAATTGAAGAATAACCAGGCCAGCCATGAGATCACAAAGAATAAGGTTGAAGGGGGACTCCAGGCATTGGAAGAACTGTACCAGTCGGAGGTGAACCTGGCTACCAGCCGCTCCTCGGTTTATACTGCTGAGCTAAACCTGCAGAATGCCATGGATGAATTAAAAGTGGTTATTGGCATGCCCCTTACGGATGAATTTGAATTGGTAACAGTCATTAAGGCTGATTCTGTGAAAATAGATCCGGATATGGCTCTCAACCATGCACTGGCAAACAGGATGGAACTCCGGCAACGTGCCATCGATATAGAAAATTCCATGTTCAACCTGTTGGAAGCGAAAACCACTAACGAATTTGCTGGATCTATCTCAGCTTCATTTGGAATAACAGCGAACCAGGAGGACCTGGGACAGTTATTCGACAATCCGACCAATACCCCTAGCGTGGGACTGACACTTAATATCCCGATTTTTGACTGGGGGGAAAGGAAATCCGAGATCAAGGCAGCTGAAGCTGAAATCAAGCGTACCGAAATAGACCTTGAGATAGAGAAAATTGATATACAGGTGAATATCAGGTCCATCATCAGAAGCATTAAGAACCTGGAGAACCAGATTACTATCCAGGAAAAAACGGTTGACAATGCCGAACTCACCTATGAGATTAACCTGGAAAGATATAAGAACGGTGACCTCACGAGTCTGGACCTGGGCATAATACAGAGCCAGCTATCTGACAACAAAATGGCCCTGACCAATGCCATCATTGATTATAAATTGGAATTGCTGAATCTTAAAATCCAGACATTATACGATTTTGAATACCAGGTCTCGATAATACCTGAGGAACTCCTAGAAGAAGAAAACCAATAAATCAAGATATACTGATGAAAAAGACCAGATTATTATTCGCGATCCTGATAGCTGCTTTGGTAGCCGGAAATTCATGCAAACAGCCCGATCTGAATGTTGAAACCTCTATAGAAGTCCCTGTCGGAGTGATCGAAGTAGACACCTCTTCCCTGGAAGAGTTTATCAACACCACCGGTACGGTTTACCCCATCAAGGAAGTTAGTCTGGAATCTGAAATAGCAGGCAAGTACAGGCTCCAGAACAATCCGGCCACAGGCAGGCCATATATCCTTGGTGATAAGGTAAAGGCGGGGGCCATTATTGTCAAACTCGAAGATGAGGAATATTTAAATAACCTGCGGATCAGGTCTAAGGAAGTGGATCTTGAAATTTCCCGGCAGGAATTTGACAAGCAAAAATCCCTCTATGAAAAAGGTGGTGCTACCTTACGT
>CAYOUP010000399.1:0-2719 GCA_964407125.1 uncultured Hyphomicrobiaceae bacterium
ATCCCGTACGCGATGCAGTACGAAGTGATGTGTCGCAGACACGGGATCCCGGTTCAGCAACGCACCGAAAAATCGCTGCGCTGCGCCCGGGATAATTCTCTAGTGGAGCGAATTTGACATTTGAGTCCCGGTTGCGGCCAAGTTCATCTTCAAATGTCAAATTCAAAAAGCTCCACTAGAAACATATGTTTAGCTAGTGGTTCTTGTGACCGAAACATTTGCAAATGTGGTTGCCGCACGGGGATGCAAATGTTTCGGTCGAACCACTAGAATAATTCAAGATGCAAAGCTTTACCCTACCCGCCAGTTGTGGCGGCGGAAGCTGCATCGGGTTGAGGCTGTGCAACCGGCGCGCTGGCGGATTCCGGCTTTGCTGTTTCCTCATCAGCCACAGGCTTGGGCTTTTCCTCGGGTTTTGCTGCCACCTTCACTTCGACCAGCTTGTCGCGCGAGGCTTCGGCAAGCGTCTTGATGCGATCTGCCGCTACACGGAAGACGTAAGGGTGAGCAGAGCTGGCGAACAGATACGCCTTGCCGCCGCTTTCCTTCTTGAAGCTGTAGGTCACAGGCTCGCCGCCTTCGAGATCGACCTTGACGGTAAAATCAGCAGGCTGAACTTTTGCGAGCGCGTCCTTGCCCTTGCCCTGTACGGCGTCGAAGGACGGGTTGGCGACGGCGTGGATGAAACCGGACAGCTCGGCCTTCTTGACCGTATCTCCCTCTTTCAGATCACCCACGGTCAGCGCGCCGTCCTTCTTCTCGATTTTCAGATCGCCAAGCCCGATCGAAGTGATCTTACCGGTGTCGATGTCGAGATAATCGTGGTCCATCCATTGCTCGCCGCGCGTCCCCGCGTCATAGGTCGCCAGCTTGACATTGTAGATTTCACTTTCATCGGCGATCCGGACATGCGCCTTGCGGTAAGCCGGGGCGGAGCCGATCATCAGCCGCGCGACTTCCTTGTCGCCAGCCTTGAGCACGACGCGCCGCTCGTGATTGTCCTCCGTCAGCTTGAACCGTTCGGCGGCGTCCGAGGTCGTGGCGACAGGCCAGCCCTTTTCAAGCCCGGCAAGCTTGTCGAGAAAGTCCGACGCCAGTTTCTGACTGGCCGGGAAATCGGCCATTGCCGGTATGGTCCATTTGCCATCCTTGCGGGCGAGTTCCACGGAATTGCCGCCGCTTTCGCCGATCTCGATACTGTCCACTGCCTGCTTGTCAAAGGCCAGGAGCGGCTCGCCGGACTGATAGGCCGAATAGTTACCGCCGCTGAAGGTGAGCGCCGCCGCAAGAGCCAGCTGCGCGCCCAGAACACCGAGGAGAATAATGGAGAAACGTGTCACGGCTATACCCCCTTAATTCCCAGAATATCCGCATAGCGCCGGGTGGAATTGCGGCGCAGCATGCGATGAAAGACGAAGACAATCGCCAGGCCAATGAGCGCGAACAGATAGTTCGAATATTCCCAGAAGGCCTGGGTGCTGGCCGTCATCGGCTCGAGCGTGCGCGAGAACTGGCCGCCGCGGCTGCGCAATTCCAGAAGCCCGCGATCCTCAAGCGCCCATTCGACGGCGTTCTGTACGAAAACCAGCGGTGCGTCATAGACAGTCTGGTTCACGCTTCCGGCAATATTGAGAATGTCATCCGACAGGAATGTCGATGAGCTGACGAGGATGATGCGCGCGCTTTCCGGTGAATGCTCGATGACGCTCGTGAAGCTCGGCTTGTTCTTCTTGTCCTCGCCAGCCTTGTCGGTGCCGCTTTCGGTTTTGGCAGCTGCATCGGCCTCACCTTTTTTATCTTCGGGCGCCGCTGCATCCTGTGCCAGTGGCGATGGTTTGCCGGCGAAGTACGACGTGAATGTCCCCGTCATCATCGCCCCGACAAGGTGCCGTCCGGTCTTTTCGCCTCGGGCAAATCCCAAAGAAGGATAGGTGTCATAGTCCGGAACGCCGATCAGTTCGCCGGAATCCCAGGAGGCGGGCGAGGTCTCGATCAACCGCACGACGTTGCGGCCTTTGGCCTTTTGTTCATCGACCTCGATCGGGGCCGCCCAGGGCACGGTGAGCTGGTCCATACCGACCGTCGGCGCGCCTTCGCTCGCCAAGCCATCGGCACGAACATCGACGAAGGGCGGATATTCCAGAAACTGGACCTGCCGGACCTGGATACCGCCCACATCACGCTGGATCGGAACCGGGATCGGCGAATTCTGCGGATCGAGCACCAGCGAATTGCCCAGCTTGAGACCGTTATAGGCAAGCCAGTCCTCAAGCCCACTCTTGTCTGGCGCAATCTCCAGATTGTTGCGGAAGGACGCCTTGAACGGCGCTGTGGAAATAACGACCGTGCCGCCCTTCATCAGGAACTGATCGACAGCGAAGAGCTGTTTCTCGTCGAGTTTCTCCGGCGCGGCCACAACGAGGATGTCGGCATCTTCCGGCACGCGGCCATCCTTCATCGGCGCACCGATAACAGCGGCGTTTTCCTCAAGCTTTGTCTGAAGCTGGAGGAAATTCGGCGTATCGTCCGGCTGCCCGGTATATTGAGCCATCGGATTGGGCTCCGGCGTGTGCAGGGCCACAGTACGGAGTGCTCCCGGTGTAAACCGTCTCATAGCCGCATCGATGTTCCGCTTAAGCCCCGCCTTGTCGAGACTTTCCGGCAGCGGCACCTGCTCAACACGGCCGCCGCTGCTGACGAGCAGATGGAACCAGAAATG
>CAYOUP010000400.1:0-2712 GCA_964407125.1 uncultured Hyphomicrobiaceae bacterium
ATTCTTTTACCCAGGGTGTTGTATACTTCAATGTTTACATCATTGGGATCTTGTAAATAAAATTTTATCTGTGTTGATGAATTAAATGGATTCGGATAGTTCTGGAAGAGTTGGTATTGCAGGGGTTTCTCGTTCAAGGTCTTTATAGTAGTAGGACCAGTATCCGGATTTACCCACCAGCCGTTGCGTAAGAGATTCCCTCTGCCAGTTGGCCAGATCAGGTTGTTGTCCGTTGAAGAATCAACTGTATAAACGAGCACACTTTCAACCATATCCTCGGCATCCTTAAGTGATAAGACAATTTCTACCGTACCGTTGTTATCGATATCAGCAAGCGTGGGAACAGGCATAGCACCCCGGCGGGGCAGTGGTACCCGATGAAGTTCGTTACCGCTTGCATCGAGCACAAAGAGTGCTCCCTTATCGTTCTCTGTTGAATATGTATTGAACACGATCTCAGGAATGCTGTCTCTGGAAAGATCGCCCACCACGACTCCACCTGTCAAAACGGTTGTGTCAGTTGTGTAAATAAATGACCAAAGTTCACTCTTATCGGAAGCAACGGTATGAATTTTGCCGTCCAATCCGGCGAAGATAAACTCTGGACCGGGTTTGTTTGAATTGATGTCGGCAACCGTAACCTGGTTGGTTGCTCCAACAATGTTTGTACCCTGAAAACTCCCTAGACCTGCAAGGTAGTCAGGAGCATGAAACGGCGTTTCCCAATCATTGATCCGGCTTGCATCAGGGCGTACAACCCACAGTGCAACTCCTTTCAGGAGATCGGTATGGGAAACGTTTTGAACATGACCAAGGAGCACGATCTCATTGATGCCATCACCATCGACATCCGTAATGGCAGGTGCAGTGCAGGTGAACTCGGATTGTAAATCCACATCTTGGTTATTTGACCAACCCTGCTGGGCGAGAGCCAGGTCATGCAGGTAGCGTACTCCAGGGGTTTTCGTGCAGTTCTGAAACATGGCGTTCGCATCGAATGCCTCACCTGATCCCTTATGAAAACTTGCGTATGCATTGTCGTGAGGTACTACGATATCCAATTCTAAATCTCCATCCAGGTCTCCAATGGCAATGTTCTGGTCATAGCATCCAGCGGGATAGCAGGCCAGATCACAACCACTCGATCCAGCACTGTTTGGAGGAAAGCCTTCCACTTGTGAACCGTCGGCGTGCCATGCATTCATTACGTCAGTAGGTGACGAATAGGCCAAGGCCGCAACCAAATCAGGTTTTCCGTCTCCATCAACATCTCCTGCAGCGAGGCTGCGTATCTCATCTTCCCATGTGACAGGGAAACCGGAAAGTACATTGCCATTTGCGTCAAGCATGAAAACCTGATCACGTGCTGCGAAAGCAATTTCCAGACGTGCGTCATCGCGAAAATCAGCTACAACAGGACTTGCAAATATTCGACCAGGTGTGTCATTAAACTTCCAGAAGAGAGATCCATCTGCCTTCCAGACGATAAGCGCATTAGCACGCGGGACTATGATTTCCTGCTCACCGTCGTTGTTAATGTCAGCTATGGCCGGCGAACCGAGCCATGCTTCCTCCCAACGATCTTTAAGCGTGAGTAATAGAACCGGTTCTTCCACAATTGCACTTGTCTTTTCAAAATAACTTTTTTGTGATTGTGCAGATGAAGACTGCGCGAATGGAATTATTGTCATACCAAATAAAAGCATCGCTGCTTTTGCTAGTCTAATAAATCGATGTAACATTTTCATATTCCTTTCTAATAATTTTTAATACACATAACCTTAAGCTTGAGCCGCGCCGCTGTTTGGCGTCGCCTCTAGGCGCTTGTTCAGTGATGCAAACACCACATCACTTGCAAGTTCCTTAAAATCCGTTGTCAAAGCAAAATTTTCGGCTGCTTTTATCAACGATTTCCCAATTCCCTTGCCTCTAAACTCGGGATCAACATAGCAGCCTTCAAGATAGGGAATTGGCGATTCTGTTGTCCCTGCCACATGATCCTTTCTAATAGAGATTTCTGCAAAACCAATCAACTTCGTATTGGATAACTCTGCTACAAGGACAACCCCAGAAGATGACCATATTAAGTCGGTGTCAAGTTCATGCCTTTCAATAGAACAGTCCGGCTAAAGAAGCTTTCGCATCATGAAATATTCATTTTGGTCCTGTTTTTCTAATTGTCTTATTTTAACCATTTTGTCACCGAACGGTGGAGCTCAGCGGCTTGCTGGCTGGCATGGCTTTTTGCCAGACCGCTTACCATTCCTTCGCAAAAAGCATGACAGCCAGCAAGTCTGCTGCAGCGAGTTGTTATGTGATCCAATAAGATGTTTTAAATATGTATATTAACAATGAAGGTTGAGCTTCTATGCTTCTCTATATGAAGTGATAATCAAGAATATGAACAATAAAATCTATACTGTCTAAATTGGCTTGTTTCTATATCTTGCGAAACCAAATACTGTAATAACGTCCTCAGTTTCATCAACTTTATATACAACGACATAACCTTTGAAAATCATATCACGGATATCTTCTCTATCAAAAAATATGGATTTTCTGCATGCATATGGCATGGAAGGAATTTCTTTAATTCTCTTTATTCTTTATGATGTTAGTTTTGAATTTTCGAGCCGCTCCAGGTTTGTCTTTCGCGATATAGGCGACTTGTTCGTTAAGATTATCTCGAAATGATTTGAGGATTCTAAGCTT
>CAYOUP010000401.1:0-2703 GCA_964407125.1 uncultured Hyphomicrobiaceae bacterium
GAGTGTTCATCCCGACGGAAGGCATATATCATACTCATCAGTATCTGAACCTCTGTCCCCGGCAGTATGGGTAATGGAAAACTTTCTACCCACAGAAAAGATAACAGTTGAGGTAGGGCAATGATGATTGTATCAGCAGATAATGAGAAGCAAAAAAAAACCGGTTTTCAGGCTTTCAGTAATTTTCATTTCTGCTGTGGTTGCATCCGGGAGTATCCTGGCTTATCTGAGCATTAATAACATTTCAAATCTCAAAGATCTAACTGAAAAAAGAGTACAGGAAGAACAGAAAAATCTGGCATTACTTATTTCAAATGATATTCATGATGAAATAAATAAAGTGACAGCCAGATTTACTGAAACTGTCTCAGAAAATAATAAAGATCAAATAAGCTCCATTAAATGCTTTGATACTATTGATCTTGTAAGGAATACATTTGTAATCAACAAAGATGGTGAATTTCTATGGCCCTGGTTTGCAGATAAACTGGAGCTTAAGACCGAAAAAGTTCCTTCTGAAAGTTTTAAAAGGAATTTTACCCAGGCTGAGAGAGCAGAATTTATTGAGCAAGACTTTAACAAAGCCAGCCGGAACTATTTTGGCTCGCTAAAGGAATCTTCCGAGGTGTTGGATTCCATTAAGACCTTAAATGCCCTGGCCAGGCTGTCAGTTAAAATGGATGATATCCAGAAAGCAATGGCCTATTATTCAACCATTACTTCCAGATACTTTTCGGTTGTAGACAGGTATGGATTCCCTTATGTTTATTATGCCATCTCCCAATTGATTAAGATTTCCGGTCCCACAAATAATGAAAAGGTACTTCAGGAAATTGAATTTTGCCTTTCCAGGATGGAGGCTGGAGATATACCGCTGAATCATAGCACCAATGATATTCTGAACCAGGTTACCGACTGGATAAAAACCAATACAACTCATGAAGAATGGATTACGGGGTCGAAGGAATCAATTCAGAAAATCAGGATACGTTTGGCATTCATAAACAGGAATGTGGATGCAATTCGAGTTTTTTTGGATAGTGATAAGATGGATGAATATCCGCTCATCATGGGCAGATATAAGGCCCTGAACGAGATCTCGCCGGATCCAGAGGAATTGATCCTTATAAACCTTGATGGTGACTATCTTTTCGGGTTTACAATAAGTTTGGAGCAACTTTGGAGCAGTATAATGGCAAAAGGATTCACAACAGATACCGAATTTGAATATGAGATTGGACTGTTAAAAAAAGTAAATAGACAGAACTCACAAGAGGCTCATCTGGTTACATCTACTGAAATTTCCCCCTACTTCCCCGGGCACCAGATTCTCATAAAATTAAAAAATGAAGGCTTAATTGATGAATTTGTCAGAAGGCGGAGCTGGATCTACGCAATAGCCCTGGCATTGTTGCTGGGAGGAATGGTATTGGGTGTGCTTTTAATTCTAAGGGATATTTCCAGGGAAGAGCATCTGGCCCAACTGAGATCAGATTTTATTTCCAATGTAACCCATGAATTAAAAACACCGCTGACATCAGTACAATTATTCACTGAATCCATCATCCTTGATCGTATAAATTCTGAAACTGATAAAAAAGAATATTTAAGGATTATCCTGAAAGAAACTGAAAGTTTGAAGAGGATGATCAATAATATCCTGGAGTTCTCGAAAAAGGAAAAAGGGAAACAGGAGTATAAGTTTGAAGAGGTAAATGTTACATCATTGGTACATATGGCTATCAATGACCTGGATTACTGGCTGGTGGAGAAAGGATTTACCCTGCAAACACAAATGGAAGATAATGTAACAGCGACAGCAGATCAGGATGCACTAAAACAGGCAATCATTAACCTGTTAAGCAATGCGATAAAATTTTCCAGGGAAAGGAAGGAGATCCTGGTAGGAATAAAAGAAGAAAAAAGGGCGGTTATGATTGAGGTGGAGGACAAGGGAATCGGGATCCCTGAGGACCAAAAGGACCTCATTTTTGAAGCATTTTACAGGGTAGGACAAAAAGATGCAGAAGATATAAGTGGAACCGGTCTAGGCCTCACGGTGGTGAAAGAAATTGTAGAAGCACATCATGGGAAAATCCTTGTCGAAAGTCAGCTGAACGAAGGCAGTAAATTTACAATCATATTAAATTCAATGGGAGAAAAAACTTAATAATGGTCATATTAATCATTGAGGATGATGTAAGTATTTTACGTGGACTGAAAGATAACCTGACTTTTGAAGGCTATCAGGTTCATACATCCACGGATGGGCAAGAAGGTTTAAAACTTGCCCTTGAGAAACATATTGACCTGTTGTTGCTGGATATTATGCTGCCGGGAATGAACGGTTATGAGATCTGCCGCAGGTTGAAAAAAGAAAAACCAAAATTGCCCATCATCATGATCACAGCAAGGGGATCGGAGATGGATACTGTTGCCGGGTTAGATGTAGGTGCGGATGATTACATTTCAAAGCCATTCGGCATACCTGAATTACTGGCCCGGGTAAGGGCGGTTCTCAGAAGAACATCTACAGACGAGCAAGATATTGAAAGATACTCATTTGGGAACATATCATTGGATTTTAAAAGATTTCAGGCGACCTTAAACAATGAACAGATAGAACTCTCAAGCAAAGAATTTGCCATCATGAAATATCTAATCGAGCATGAACAGGAGGTAATCCACCGTCACGACCTGCTC
>CAYOUP010000402.1:0-2668 GCA_964407125.1 uncultured Hyphomicrobiaceae bacterium
TTTACGCATCGGATTTGCCCGAAAACCGGTATCCACTTTTCGGTCCGATGCGCTAGCCGCTTCAAGCCGGCGCGGAAATGGCGCTTGATGATATAAAACGAGCCTTCACAGAACTCTCCAACGACGCGTTGCTCTCCGGAGCAATCCGGACAATTCAATCCATCCCATTAACAACCTGCTCATCACTTTCTCCTAAAATTGCATCGGTTTCCTGCTCTGGCTGACGGGGGAACCGGGTGCAGCTCGGTTCGTTGTGCACGTAAAGTTACCGAGGAGTTTCGGGATGACGATGATGTCAGGTTTCGACTATCGCAATATCGACATTTACGAGGAAGACAGCTTCGGCCCGCCGCCGCGCTTTCTCGTTGAGGGCATCAACGGCGAGCGCACCGAGGACATCGACCTGTTCGATGATGACCGGCAGGACCGTTCGCCGATTGCCAAACTGAAGGCCGTCTTCAGCTCGCTGCGCTGGTAAGCGGCACCCATTCGAACCACGAGCGCGCTACATTTTGCGACAGCTGCAAGATTGACAGCGTTGAAGCTGCCGCTATCTCTCTACGTCAAATGATGATGAAACTGGCGAGGCGACGGCTTTGTGGGGCCGACTATCATCAATAGGCGATTATCTGTCCGGGCGCCCCGCGCTTTACTGGCTTCTTGCTCTATTCGTCGGCGGCGCGCTGCATTTGCTGCTTTGGCCGCTCTCCGAACCACCCATTCTTTTCAGCGATTTCCATAAAGCCTACTGGACCGCTGGCGAGCATCTTTGGGAAGGCGGCCTTGAAGCCGGCTATCCGTTCACCGAATATGGCAACTGGTCCAATCTGCCGGTTCTGGCCATCCCGTTCGCATTGCTGGTGCCGTTCGGCGAGACCACCGCCGGATGGATCTACCTCGGCATTGGCGCGGGTTTCACCATCGCCGCCTGGGCGCTTCTCGCAAAGACGTCCCGGTTGAGCGGCCCGCTCACTGCCATCCTGCTCCTGCTTTTCCTCATCAACGGCCCCCTGCTCAATACGTTGCGCGAAGGCAACAGCACCCATTTCGTCCTCTTTTACCTCATCGCCGCGATCGCTCTCTGGCTGTCGGGTCGCAACTATCTGGCGGGGCTTCTGTTCGGCCTTGCCGCCACGATCAAGCTGCCGCTTCTGCTGATCGGAGCCTATTTTGTCGTCCGCCGCCGCTGGTCGATCGCCGCAGGCGGGGCGACGGTGATTGGCATTGCGGTGCTCCTGTCGCTCGCCGCTTTCGGGATTGACGATCATATCCGCTGGTATAACGACACGATCGGCCTGACGATGGGCAAGGCTGTGCCCGCCTTCAACGCGCAATCCATCGACGGTTTTCTGATGCGGCTCTGGACCGGCACCGAGGAGCTGCTTTACTGGCTGCCCATCGAGCCCGAGCCGGGGCACAAGATCGCGCGCTATATCATTCTCGCCCTGCTCGCTGGCGGCTTCGCATGGCTGATTCTGCACTCGGAGCAGCTCGGGCTCATCAACCCCAGGTCCGGCCCCGCCACGCCTCATGACCTCCTGCAAATCTCCATCGTCCTGATCCTTGGCCTCGCCATCAGCCCGCTGACCTGGACACATTATTACTGCTTCGCATTGATCCCCGTTGGTCTCTATCTCGGCGGCAGGCTTCCCCTGCCCTCCGACAGCACGACACGCGCACTGTTCTGGTCCGGATATATCCTGACCGCCCTGCCTCTCATCATGCCGGAAATCCAGATCGACCCTGATCCCCCATATGGCTGGCTGGCCGAACTGGCAGCCCGCACCATCATCTCCGCCTGGCTGTTCGGCGGCCTCCTGATGCTGGCAGCCTTTGCGCGGGCCGGATGGGTGGCTATTTCCGAAACGGAGCCGTCAGCCGCTCCGGCGCATGGCGCACTGCAGTAATGGCCTCCTGTTAAGCCGAAAGCTGTGATTTACGCCGCATGGGCCTCCGGGTAAAACTTGGCTAAGCAAAAGCTGATAATAAGACTCCCACAAGGAGGACCACCGATGTTTCAGAAAATTCTCATCGCTAATCGCGGTGAGATCGCCTGCCGTATCATCAAGACCGCGCGCAGGATGGGGATTGCCACGGTCGCGGTCTACTCCGAAGCGGACCGTGACGCCCTGCACAAGGATATGGCGGACGAAGCGATCGCCATCGGCCCTCCGGCGGCAGCCGAATCCTATCTCGTGATCGACCGGATTATCGAGGCGGCCAAGGAGACGGGGGCGCAAGCCATCCATCCCGGCTATGGATTTTTATCGGAAAATGCGGGCTTCGCGGACGCGCTCGCGGAAGCCGGGATCACCTTTATCGGCCCGAACCCGCACGCCATCCGGGCGATGGGCGACAAGATCACATCGAAGAAATTCGCCGCCGAGGCGGGCGTCACTACCGTGCCGGGATATATGGGCATCATCTCAGATGGGGATGAAGCTGTGCGCATTGCGGGCGAGATCGGCTATCCCGTCATGATCAAGGCGTCGGCAGGTGGCGGCGGCAAGGGCATGCGCATCGCCCGCAGTGCCGATGACGTTGCCGACGGTTTCCGCTCATCGCAATCCGAGGCGAAATCCTCCTTCGGCGATGACCGCATCTTCATCGAGAAATTCATCGAGAATCCTCGCCATATCGAAATCCAGATCCTCGGCGACAAGCACGG
>CAYOUP010000403.1:0-2663 GCA_964407125.1 uncultured Hyphomicrobiaceae bacterium
CGCTGCCGTTGGCCACCCGAGAGTTTGACCCCGCGCTCGCCGACATGCGCCTCGTATCCCTTGCGGCCCTTATAGTCCTCAAGATCCCCTATGAACTCATGCGCATGGGCCTTCTTCGCGGCGGCAATCACCTCGCTTTCGGTGGCATCCCTTCGTCCGTAGAGAATGTTCTCATAGACCGAACGATGCAGAAGCGAGGTATCCTGCGTGACGACGCCGATATGGCTCCTCAGCGAATCCTGGGTAATCTTCGAGATGTCGGTCCCGTCGATCAGGATTCTGCCATTGTCCAGATCGTGGAAGCGCAAGAGGAGGTTGACGAGCGTGGATTTGCCGGCGCCGGAGCGTCCGACGAGGCCGATCTTTTCGCCCGGTCTGATCGTCAGGTTCATCTCCGTCATGAGCGGTATCTCGCGCCCATAGCCGAAGACGACATTGTCATAACGGATCTCGCCTTTCGGGACGGTCAGCTCCTTTGCATCCTCGCGGTCCTTGACCGAAATCGGGCGCGCGATCGTCTCCATCCCTTCCTGAACCATACCGATATTCTCGAACATGGCCGTCATGACGAACATGATCCAGCCCGCCATTCCGTCAATCCGGATTACGAGACTTGTTGCCAGCGCAATTGCGCCGAGGCTGATGCTGCCATTGCTCCATAGCCAGAGCGCGACGCCGCATGTGCCAGCAATCAGAAGGCCGGTCAGGATTGTTACGCAGGTCTCGCAAAGCGAGCTGGTACGCAGAAGCCGATAGAACACATCGGTATGTTCCTGTACCGCACTGCGCGCATACTGATCCTCTGTCTTCGTATGAGCGAACAGCTTGACTGTGGTGATATTGGTGTAGCTGTCCACAATCCGGCCCATCAGCGTTGACCGTGCCTCGGACATTTCAGCGGCGAGGTTCTTGAGCTGCGGGACGAAATAGGCCAGACAGGAAATGTATAGCACCAGCCATATAAGAAGCGGTGCGATCAGCCAGACATCCGCCTTGGAAAACAGGATGATTGCGCCGACCGTATAGACGACGACAAACCACAACGCATCAACGAGCTGCACCATCGTCTGACGCAGGGAGGGCCCGGTCTGCATGATTCTGTTGGCAATCCGTCCGGCAAAGTCATTCTGGAAGAAGGACAGGCTTTGCCGCAGAACATAGCGATGGTTCTGCCAGCGGATCAGATTGGTGAAGTTCGCATTCACCGTCTGGTTGACAAGCAGAATATGCACCGCAAAGGCGATCGGGCGGATGATGACAGCAACAGCCAGCATCAGCAGCAGCATGTTGCCGTGCTGCTCGAAGAATTTTGCCGGCGATTGGGATTCGCGTGCAAGGTCGACAAGTTGGCCGAGAAAGGCAAATAAAGACAGCTCGATGATGCCCGCAACCAAGCTAATTGCCATGATCGTGGCAAAGATCGGCCAGACCTGCCGGACAAAAAACCAGTAAAATTTTAACCAGTGTGTCGGCGGTTGTACGAGGGGGGCCGCACGAAACGGCCGAATTCGGGATTCGAACCAGGAAAACATGGATTCGCTCTTGCCATTAGATCGCTGAATATCAAACGTTTTCGCGTGGCAGAGCGAATTAAAGCATCCGCACCTATCGCCACGCGCGCAAGTCGTGCGCGTTGAATTGCATTAAGGTTAGCTCCAAGGATGATGACTGACGCAGGCCTTGCTGCATCAGAGATGCGTCTGTTGCCATTATCCAGCGCAAAAATCAACTGCGAAAAGTTAACAGATCACATATTTTTTACGTTCGTACTGAAGGACGAACCGAGCTGCGCTATTGACAAATTCGTTCGTTATATAGAACTTGTGCTGTATATCAGTTTCACGGACCAGCGTGGTTTCATATCGCGCCGTGAGCAAGGAGCGACGCCTGTGGGCATACAGTTCGGCAATAACGCGATTGACATGAATTCTGCGGCGTCATTCGTATATATGCGTGAAGACGGGCCAATTTCAGCCAATGACGTGCGCGACCTGAACGCGGAGCTCGCGAATGCCTCGCCGTCTGCGATCATCGCTACCGCGCTCAAAAGCGTAAAGCCGGGACGGTTCGCAATCGTTTCTTCCTTCGGTACGGAATCCGCCGTACTTCTCGCTGCCGCGGCAGAAGTGGACCGCTCGATTCCGGTTTTGATGATCGACACCGGCTATCTGTTTCCCGAGACCCTGGCCTATCGCGGCCAGCTTCAGGAAGTGCTTGGGATGACCGATTTCCGCACGATCGTGCCGGATAAGCAGGAAGTTGCAGAGCGTGACCCTGAAGGCGAACTCTTCGTCACGGATCACGATGCATGCTGCGATCTGCGCAAGGTGCGCCCGCTTGGCCGGACCCTTGATGGTTTTGATGCCTGGGCAAATGGCCGCAAGCGCTATCAGAGCGCAAGCCGCGCGGATATTCCGGTCGTCGAGCTGGATGGCCCGCGTCTCAAGTTCAATCCGCTGGCGCATCTCGAACGCGGTGACATCGTCAAGCGGTTCCGTTCGCTGGGCCTGCCTTATCATCCGCTGGAAAAATTCGGCTTCGCCTCGATTGGCTGCATGCCCTGCACGAGTCGGGTCGCACCCGGCGAAGATCCGCGCGCCGGACGCTGGCGTGGACGCGGCAAGCTGGAATGCGGCATCCATATTCCGGCTGCCAAGGCGTAA
>CAYOUP010000404.1:0-2620 GCA_964407125.1 uncultured Hyphomicrobiaceae bacterium
CCGGGCGAGGCTTATCAATTCGACTGGAGCCATGAATGCGTCGTCATCGATGGGGTGACGACGATGGCGATAGGCATGCGCATGTCCGTCTCTGCCACAGCCGGATGTTCTTCCTTCGAGCCTATCCGCGTGAGAGCCAGGAGATGGTGTTCGACGCTCACGAGAAAACCTTTGGTTTGTAGTGGTTCGTCGTAACATCGGTCGGCGGGTTCGGGCTCATGCCCGTAAATACCGCCGCAAATGTTAAGGCGACGCAACAGTAAAACTTGCCCCAAAGCATATGTGAGCACGTGATTGGTAACTTTGCCGCAATCATTGGCGATCGCAGCCGGCCTGAGAAGCGTGACTGGCATAAGCGGATCATTCTTATTCCGCCGATCGATTGCCGGTTCGGGAGGTTGCCAGGCGAAGTGGCGTTAGCTGGCCAGTTGCTTGACAGCGATGAAGTTTTACTCCTAAGGAGCGAGGCAAAAGAAAACGCCAGCAAATAGCCCAAAGGGTCATAACAGGGGGGACAATGGTAAGGCAGACACGGGTGATGGATGCGGCTCAGCTGCAGTTCGGCGCAGGCGAAGCCGTAATATTCATCGCAGTTACGCAAATCGCCCTGTGGACCATCATCCCTGCTTTATGTTTCAACAATGCGCCGCTCGATGTTATCGAAAACATTGCCTGGGGGCAGGAATGGCAGCTTGGCTATTATAAACACCCGCCTCTGCAGGCTTGGCTGACAGGTCTGGTATTTCAGACAACCGGTCAGGTATGGTTGATCTATCTTTTAAGCCAGCTTTCTGTGGTGGTATGCTTCTGGTGTATCTGGGAGCTGGGCCGCGATGTGGCGGATGAGCGTGGACAGCTCCTTGCCGTCATGTTTTTCAGCCTTCTCTATTACGCCAACCTTCCCACCCCCGAATTCAACGCCAATGTGCTGCAGATGCCGATATGGGCGGCCGCAATGCTGGCGCTATGGCGGGCGATCAATTCGCAAAAGCTGGGCTGGTGGCTGGTGCTTGGCGTGGTGATGGCTCTGAGCGTTTACGCGAAATACAGCTTCGCGGTCTTGGTCGCGGCGCTGGCGGCGGCGCTCCTGTCCGTCCCGCAAGGGCTGGCGGCGCTCAAGCGGCCCGGGCTTTATATCGCCATCGCATTGACCTGCGTGCTGATTGCGCCGCAGATGATGTGGCTGGTCAATAATGACTTTCTTCCGTTTTCCTGGGCAGAGGGCCGCGCTGAACACGTAGAGGGCTTGTCGCGGATTACCAGCGTGCTGAAATTTCTTCTCGCCCAGTTGGCCGATCATATCGGCTCCCTTGTATTACTTGCTGTCGGCGCGGTGGGAGTGGTCACCAGGCGGCAGGGTGAGCAGTCCGCTGGGCCGCGTTCAGCGGCGGACCGTTATGTGCTGGTGGCCGCGTTCGCTCCGATCGCGGTTACAGTGCTCGTGGCGATCGCGTCCGGTTCGAAGCTTCGCGACATGTGGGCAGCGCCGATGTTCGTTTATACCGGGCTGGCGGCGGCGATCTGGTTGCGGCCTCATATCGAGCGGCTGCGCTGGACGAGCATGTTCCGTCTGTGGGCTGTGCTATTCATTGGCGCGCCGGTCGGCGTCGGTCTGGCCGCCGTGCTCGGGGCTTCGCCGGCCCGCGTGGTTTACGATGGTCAGGAGCTGGGGCGACGGGCGTCCGTGCTGTGGCATGAGAAGACCGGGCGTCCTCTTCAGATTGTGGCTGGCCCAACCTGGCAAGCGGGGGTTATCACAGCCTATGCGCCATCGCATCCGAGTTCTTTCGTCGATGGGGATACCCGCAAAAGTCCCTGGATCACGGCGGATCGGCTGGGTGAGGAAGGCGCGCTCGCGGTCTGGCCGGGCACAAGTGAAACGCCGCCGGACGATCTCATGAAGCTGGGGCCGTTTCTTGAGACAGGCGCATTCAGCCTCCCCTATTATCGCGGCAAGCGCGTAGCGCATATCGGTTGGGCCATCGTCGCGCCCCGCTCCGCCACTCAGGAAGCCGTCCGCCGATGACATCATCTTCCGTGACGCCCGTTGTTGCAAATCCGGCGCGCCCGGCCAATCCGCTGATCTCGCTGGTCGTCCCCTGCTACAACGAAGAAGACGCCATCTCCCTGTTCGTACGCGAGGCCGATCGCGTCCTTAAGGGCCTGCGACTTGAATTCGTCTTCGTCAATGATGGCAGCCGGGATGGTACACTGGCTCTACTGCGGAAGCTTGCTGACCAGGATGCGCGTGTACGCATTATCAATTTAAGCCGCAATTTCGGCAAAGAAGCCGCCCTCACCGCAGGGCTGGACTACGCACGCGGCGATGCCGTGATTCCCATGGACGCGGATTTGCAGGACCCCTTCGAAATCGTGCTGCTAATGTTGGAGAAGTGGAACAAAGGGTATGACGTCGTCAACGGCTATCGCGAGAACCGTGCTTCCGACACAGTATTAAAGCGCGAGTCGGCGCGCTGGTTCTACAACCTCTTCAACCTTATCGCTGACAACCACATTCCCAAAAATGTCGGCGATTTCCGGCTGATGGATGCGCGCGTGATCGAGGAACTGCGCAAACTGCCGGAACGGTCGCGCTTCATGAAGGGGTTGTTCGCCTGGG
>CAYOUP010000405.1:0-2572 GCA_964407125.1 uncultured Hyphomicrobiaceae bacterium
CATGTCGCGGCGCGGTCGGTGGCAACCCAGGCGCTTTCGATTTTCGGCGACCATTCCGATGTCATGGCCGTGCGTCCCACAGGCTTTGCCATGCTGGCGGCGAACTCGGTGCAGGAAGCCCACGACATGGCTTTGATCGCGCAGGCGGCGACGCTGGAATCGCGGGTCCCCTTCGTACATTTCTTCGACGGCTTCCGCACCTCGCACGAGGTCAACACGCTGACGCTCGTTAGCGACGCCGATATCCGCGCCATGATCGACGATGATCTGGTGCGGGCGCATCGGGAGCGGGCGCTTAATCCTGAACATCCCTTCGTGCGTGGTACAGCGCAAAATCCGGATGTCTTCTTTCAAGGCCGGGAAACGGCGAACAAGTTCTATGCCGATGTGCCGGACATCGTCGCTGCGGCGATGGAGAAATTCGGCTCGCTGACGGGACGGCATTATCAGCCATTCGATTATTTCGGTGCGCCGGACGCCGAGCGCGTGGTGGTTGCCATGGGGTCGGGCGCGGAGATTTTGCGCGAGACCGTTGCCGATCTGGTGGCGCGTGGAGAGAAGGTCGGGGGTATCGCCGTGCGGCTCTATCGGCCGTTCTCGGCGGAACATCTCTTGGCGGTGCTGCCGGAAAGTTGCGGTGCGGTAGCGGTTCTCGATCGCACCAAGGAACCCGGCGCGAGCGGCGAGCCGCTCTATCTCGACATGGTAGCGACGCTGGCGGATGCCGTCGCGCGGGGCGAGCGGTCGCAGATGCCGAAAATTATCGGCGGGCGGTATGGTCTGTCCTCGAAGGATTTCGATCCGTCCCAGGTCAAGGCGGTATTCGACGAACTGAAGAAGCCGGACCCCAAAAGAGGCTTTACCGTCGGCATCAATGACGATGTGATGCATACGAGCCTTGAGGTCGACCCGAGCTACGCCATCGAGCCGGATGAGGTGGTGCGCGCGGTGTTCTACGGTCTGGGCGCGGATGGAACCGTCGGAGCCAACAAGAACAGCGTCAAGATCATCGCCGAGGATGCCGGGCATTACGCTCAGGGTTATTTCGTTTACGATTCCCATAAATCCGGCGCGCAGACCGTCTCGCATCTCCGCTTCGGGCCGCATCCGATCCGCGCGCCCTATCTGATCCGCTCGGCGAATTTCGTTGCCTGCCACCAGTTCCACTTCCTGATGAAGACGGACGTGCTCAGACTGGCTGCGCCAGGGGCAACGTTCCTGCTGAACAGTCCTTACGGACCGGATGAGATCTGGGAAAAACTGCCCCGCAGCGTGCAGGAACAGATCCTTGCCAAGAAGCTGAAATTCTACGTCATCGACGCCACGGCAGCGGCGCGCGAAGTGGGCCTTGCGAGCCGCACCAACACGATCCTGCAAACATGTTTCTTTGCGCTCTCCGGCGTGTTGCCGCGTGATGAGGCGATCGAGCGCATCAAGCACAGCATCGCAAAGAGCTATGCGCGCAAGGGCAAGCGCGTGGTGGAGCAGAACTATGCTGCCGTAGACGGAGCTTTGGCGCGGCTCCATGAGGTTGAGGTGCCGTCAGAAGTGACAAGCAACTTCGAACGTCCGCCAATCGTGCCCGACACCGCGCCGGATTTCGTCCGCCGGGTGACGGCTCGCATGATGGAAGGGCTGGGCGACGAGATCGCCGTCAGCGCCATGCCGGTCGATGGCACATTTCCGTCGGGAACTGCCGCCTGGGAAAAGCGCAATGTTGCCGAGGAAGTTCCCGTCTGGCGGGAGGATATGTGTATCCAATGCGGCCAGTGCAGTTTCGTGTGTCCGCATAGCGTGATCCGCGCCAAATATTACAACGAGGCGCAGTTGGAGGGCGCGCCTAGCGGGTTCAAATCCGCGGCCGTCAATGCGCGCGGCTATCCGGAGGCGCGGTTCTCATTGCAGTTCTATATCGAGGATTGTACCGGCTGCGGGCTGTGTGTCGAGGCTTGCCCGGCGCTGAGCGCAGTGGAGCCCGGCGTGAAGGCGATCAACATGGCCGAGAAGGCTGGTCTGGTCGAGGCGGAGCGCGAGAATATCGCCTTCTTCGAAGGTCTGCCGATGAATGACCGCTCGCGCGTCGATTTCGCCAATGTACGCGGCGTTCAGTTTCTTGAGCCGCTTTTCGAATTTTCCGGCGCTTGTGCGGGCTGCGGGGAGACGCCTTATGTGAAGCTCCTGTCACAGCTTTTCGGTGACCGGCTGATGGTTGCCAATGCCACAGGCTGCTCCTCGATCTATGGCGGCAACCTGCCGGTAACGCCATGGACGAAGAACCAGGAGGGGCGCGGACCGGCCTGGTCGAATTCGCTGTTTGAAGACAATGCCGAATTCGGGCTTGGCTTCCGGTTGGCGGCAGACAAGCATCTCGATCTCGCCCGGGATCTGCTACGGCAGCTTTCCGGAGAGGTGGGCGAGAATCTGGTCACCGCTATTCTGGAAGCGACGCAAATCAGGGAGTCCGAGATCCGTGCACAGCGAGAACGCGTGGCGCTTCTGAAGACGAAATTGCTGGGCTTGAAGAGCAATCAGACTGCCGAACATCTGTTGTCGGTGGTCGATCATCTCGTCC
>CAYOUP010000406.1:0-2550 GCA_964407125.1 uncultured Hyphomicrobiaceae bacterium
CGTTTATTTGCACTCGATTTTCTTTTCATGCATCATTCTTTCATCTGTCATCCCATAGGGATCTTTTTTGGATAAAAGACCCACCCCATCTTGCTACGCTCGACACCCCTCCCTATCCGGCTTCGCCGGACAGGGAGGGGCCGGGGGAGGGTCAGAATTCTTTTATTGATTGCAGCCAACGTCTGCGTTATGCATAGATCAGGTTAGACAATCATTGTATAAAAATTTATTTTTCTCTGAAACTGATAGTGACCGATGTAAGATACGGTGTCGGCCCTCCATTTGGCGTAATTAACCGTGCACGATATTGAATCCATTGACCATCAACATCTGAGATTATTGAACCATTTCCGGTATACCAGGAATCGGTTCCTGAAGGACCTTGCCATTTAGATTGTAATAGATCTTTATCTTTATCGGCAGCCCTTATCTGAAATTTTACCATTGTTTTAAAGGGTGTTTCTGCATTCCAGCTTATTTTTTTCGGTTTCTGATCCCTGGGAATTTGATAAGCAGAAGAAATGTAATCTTCATAAAGCCCACGGTCATAACTATTCCCGGGATCACGTAAGTTTAATCCACTCGGACCGACAGCTTCAATTTCCCAGCGTTTCTCATCAGAAAAACCATCCGGTCCTCCCCAATACAACAATGTTGGAGTGGTGTGTTTATGAGGGATTGGTTCCGTGATTGATCCGGCTTTACGATGATTGGCAATGAGTAAATCCAGCCAGCCATCACCGTCGTAATCGAGTGCTTCTGAACCTGATGCACCATGGGTCTTAAGTTCGGTTATCGGTCTTTCTCCAAATCCGTTAGGTCCACCCCAATGGATCACAGAGGGCCGGTTTCCACTGAGATCGGTTCCATAGCTGGCAATAAAAATATCCAGCCAGCCATCACGATCGAAATCATTAATGCTGTTTTCATAGGGAATATTGGCCATAATTTCAATTCGATTATTATTTGAAAATCCCCTGACTGATCCGAAATAGATAAAAGATGTGTTTATATCTTCATGTGGCATGCGTTTTGGCATCAGGAGATCAAGCCAACCATCTTTATTAAAATCTGCTCCCTTTATATACATTAAGTGATCCTTGCGATCGAGGTCAATCTCAGTAAAACGATCATCCTCATATCCGCTTGAACTCCCCCACCATATTTTAACTTTTCCATTTTCTACCTGTCCGGCAATGTCCAGCCAAGTATCACGGTTTAAATCCATTAACAGGGGGGCGCGCATCTTCTCGATTTCGTGATGAATAATGCTTCTATTTTCGAGGGTAAATCCATTTTCTGATCCCCAAAAAACAGGAATACCATGTTTCGTTGGATCGGTAAGATCAATAGCTGAACCACCGGCCACCATATCCAGATAGCCGTCTTTATTGATATCAGCAATCCGCACCCCACCATAGGCTGTTTGCATGGTTAAATGTGAGGGACTGGAAAAGCTTTCCTTTCCTCCCCAATAAAGGATCAAACCGCCTTGTTCGTGCGGAATCCTGTACATAAAGCGTTCCTGGGCCAGGATCAGGTCAACATTGCCATCATCGTCCAGATCGGCATGTCCCTCACCAAAAATATGATGGGTATGAAATCCGGTACGCCGGTTCCATGAAAAATTACGGGTGCCATCTCCCCAGTAAACATAGGTCATGGTTGGCCCATCCCTGAAATACCCTTCCTCATTAAAAAATATAACATCCGGGAAATTGTCATTATTGACATCTCCTATGGTATTGCCGACCGTACCCAGGGTGGGAAGTTGTGTATGATTTCCAAAGTAAAGATGACCGGCATCATTCCAATAGATATAAGAACATAAATTGAGCTGATGGGTGATGCGTTGATTACTGAAAACCAGCTCCGGGAAGCCGTCCTGATTGAGATCAGCAGCACTTACTCCTGTCGCACCGAAAGTCGGCAGTTTTAGCATATTTTTATATGAGGGATTTTTGCCATTGGAGAAAAAAACAAAAGAATCCGTCCAGGTAGCACCACCCGGCGTTGCGTTATTAGCGACAATGACATCATCGTATCCGTCATCATTCAAATCGGAAAGAACCACATCTAGAGGAGAATCGACGTCTAGACGAACAGTCTGCTCAAGGTTATATCCATCATCACTTCCAATAAGAATTATAACGGAATTTTTTGAGCAGATGGCCAGCTCTTTATATTTATCTCCGTTGATATTACCGGTTGAAAGCGCAACACCGGAGAGAGGAAGTTCTGTACGTTTACCGGGATCCTTAAAAGCATTTTGACTGGAAAACAGGATATACGTTTTACCCGCTGCCAGCGCAACCAGATCCTCGATATTATCATCATCTAAATCCGCAGCAGTAAATGCCGTCGCCCCTTTTTCGTCAAAGATCAGGGGGAAGCGATTCTGCGCTGTAAATCCCTGGGGTGAATTCCAATAAATAAAACTCATTGCCGGACCTTCGGGGGCCGTAATTGTTCCTGCCTGCCATTGACAGGCAATGGCCAAATCCAGCCAGGAATCATTGTTAAAGTCCCCGGCAACTATGGATTTTCCAT
>CAYOUP010000407.1:0-2543 GCA_964407125.1 uncultured Hyphomicrobiaceae bacterium
TCATAGGAAATTTGCGTTAACATCACCATGACGAACGCGCCTGAGCCCATGATCGGCGGCATGAGCTGTCCGCCGGTGGACGCCGCGGCCTCCACGCCGCCCGCGAACTTGGCTGGGAAGCCCGCCCGTTTCATCATCGGAATGGTAATGATGCCGGTCGAAGCCGTATTGGCGATAGCCGAACCGAAGACAGTTCCGGTCAGCGCCGAGGCGATGACAGCGATCAGGCCGGGGCCACCGGTCAGACGGCCAGCAAGAATACGCGCCGCATCTACGACGAACTCGGCTGCACCGGAACGGAACAGAAAGGCGCCGAAAATGATGAACAAAAAGATATAAGTCGAAGAAATGCCGGCGATCGTTCCGAACAACGCAAAATCTCCGTAGGCGGAGCGAAACAGCACTGTTTCCATCGAAAGGCCGGGAAATGAGAAAACGCCTTTTATCCAGCTTCCCCAGAAGGTCACATACGTCAGCGAAATGATGATCAGAACAGGGATAACCAATCCCACCGCCCGGCGTGTCAGTTCGATTGCGGCGATAATCGCGATGGTGATCGCGATCCAGTCCAGCGTCGAAAGCCTTACCCCGCGCGCATAGATCCAGTCCTCGGCAAAAGCAAGATGGATGGAGACGGCGCAGACGATGACAGCGATGGCGATATCGACGAAAAGCGCTCCGCGTGACCTTCTCTGCTCGCCATTGCCCCATATAGGGTAGATCAGGGCGCACATGATCGAGAAACCGGCAAAGTGCAGAATATTGCGCTGGAGCTCGGACAGCCATGGAAAGAGGGCAAGAAACAAGTGTGCGCAGGACAGGAACACGCCGAGGGCGGTAACGAATTTCGTCAGTATGTTGAGTCTTTCTTTCCCGGCTGCGTCCGGCTCCAGCTCTTCCACTGTCATTGCAGGCCATCCATTATGAAGACTTTGCAGGTCAGGCCAAAGGAGTTGCTGCGCGCAAGCGCTCACGCGCAGACTCTATTACTACATGCAGGATCAGGATACCGAACAATAACCGCCCATCCTGAATGCCACCATATTAGTTGGCAGGCATCAGACGATCCGGAATATCCAGACCGACTTCCTTGTAGTACTTGACCGCGCCGGGATGCAGCGGCAGCGGAAGTCCGGCAATGGCTTTCTCAATCGCCATGGCCTTGGTTGCCGGATGGATTGACTGAAGGAATGGCAGGTTTTCATAGATGGTCTTGGTGATCTCGTAGACATTTTCCTCGGATACGTCGCCGCGCACCGCAAGGAAATTCGGCTGTGCGATCGTGTTGACCGCTTCGGACTGGCCCGGGTAGGTTCCGGCGGGGATTTCATATGGCGTCCAGAGTTCACGTCCGCCATCAGCCTTTTTCAGCTCTTCATCGGTGAAGTTCAGGATCTTGACCTGCCCTTCGGCAGAAGCCATGAGCTGCGCTACGGCGCCGACCGGAACACCGGCAGGCATGGAAACACCTTTGACCTGACCGTTCTGCAGCGCTTCAGCCGACGGGCCGTAACCGGCATAGACCAGCGTGTAATCCTTATTGATGTCGACGCCAAGTCCGCTCAGCAGCGCCTCGTTCGAGCCGATCGTGCCGGAGTTCTTTGCGCCCAGAGCCATGCTTTCGCCCTTGAGATTGACGAAATCCTCAACAGTTCCCGTCTTGGCGGCATCGGCGCTGACGATAAAGTGCTCGACATTCTGCCAGAGCATCGACACGGAGCGCAGATCCTTCTGCGGACCGTCTGCCTCAAGCGGCCCCGTTCCGGTCGCTGCATAGTAGCCGAAGAGGCCCTGAAGAATTGCGAACTGGGCTTCGTTTTCCCTCAGCAAGCGGACGTTCTCGCCGGAGCCGGCGGAACTGATCGCGGACATGCCGATTTTCTGCTTCGGCTGAAGCTTGACCTTGACGAGCGTGGAAATAGCGACGCCGACCGGGTAGTAGGTGCCGCCGGTCGATGCGGTGGCGAGGATGTAGCTGGCTTCTTCAGCTTTGGATGGAGCGGTGCCGAGACCTAATGCCAGAACCGCAGCGGCGGCAATCAAGCCGCGCCTTGATGACTTCATGGTATACCTCCCTAAAAGCTTATTTTTTTAGCGATAGCTCGCCGATGGTGATTATTAGACATAAGCTGTGCCAGCTTAGAAAATTCCGGCGCGGAATGACAGAATTTTCCGATTTTTTTCGGCTTAACAGGAAAAGGATTTCGAGCCTATTCGTTGCCGCCAGCTAAAAAAGCGGCAATCTCGGGATTGGCGCGGAGATCCGCAAGATCGTCGGCGTCCGGAAGCTGCGGCTTGTCGCGTTCGATATCGACCATGCAGAGAAAGCCGAGCGCTTCGTCCGGTGCGGCGCGAAACTGGTGCCATTGCATCGGGTCTATCGACACAAGGTCCAACTCGCCGATGTCGCGGACCTCATCGCCGACGAGGCAGCGCCCGCGCCCGCGAATGATCATGACCGCATGACCGTGTTGATGACGCTCTAGCGTCGAGTAGCCGCCGGGCGCGACCTCGAAATAGCGCAGCTCCCCCGCCATGTCCGG
>CAYOUP010000408.1:0-2542 GCA_964407125.1 uncultured Hyphomicrobiaceae bacterium
CGGTTATGTATGATACTGCATGTTTTGCCATGATCCTCTTTGCCATAACCGGGATCATTATGTGGTTCAGAAGAAGGAAACAATTCAGGCATGGCTGGTGGTACCTGCTGGCAGGTATACTTATCCCGGTCCTTTTCATCTACGCCTTTGTTCTCTGGAAATAGCTCAAATCAAAGAATCCAAAGCTGCTATTCACCTCACTATAAGCATTTTGCTGGAAATTCTGAAACGTCTTGTTTCAATACCATAGATATACTGACCTGGTGGCAGACTGCTTCCGTCAAATACAAGGCTATGAGCTCCGGGCAACATGTTTTCATTCACAATATTGGCCACTTCTTCCCCCGTCATATTATAGCATCTAAACCTTACCATAGATGCTACAGGGATGTAAAAGGATATATTAGTAGTATTGTAAAAGGGATTTGGATAATTATGGAATAATTCGAAGGAGCAATCTGACACCTTTTCAACTTCCACCGAGGTCTGTAAGGAAGATATCAGATATGATTTCTCGCCTTTTTGCAATTCCTCTTTGAGATCAATAATTATTACATCATCAAAATTATATTTGCGATATAGATAAATGATCCCATTCTTTAAATCACAAACATTGGAATATTGAGTATACCAGTCATGTACCTGGTGTGTGGCATCACAAATATTCCTGAAGAGATCTATGGAAATATCATTACTGCTGTCCAGCATTTCAACGGCTGTATTGTATCTGTTGCAGGCATAGGGAGGTTCTGACAATGACTGATTAAAATTTGTCATTACCTGGTAATGTTTCTCTTTCTGTAATATTTCATCCCCTTCTATGATTACAGAGGCACCTGCTGAGTCTGCGAAGAGAATCTGCCACTTTCCCATGAATTGAAGGTTGTAGCGGTTAAATACCTTGAGGACTTCCTTTACCGTTGAACATTCTTCCAAACATTTTGTCAGAATATCCCTTCCATTAATAGGTATTTTCTCTAATGAAGTAGTAATTTCCAATAGGGGTGTGGCGGCAATATCATAAAACAATCCACATTCATTCATTCCTCCCTGGGGAAACCCAAATAGGTCCCGGAAAACAAATCGTCCATATTTGCCGGTTTCTCCAGGATAAAAACATATTTTTGAGTTGCTGTCGTACCAGTCCTCATTATTGCCGGCCAGGATAACTCCATTCAGCGCGGCACTAAAAACCGTGCATGCATAAACTGGTTTGCAAATGATAACAAACCAGAGCAGTATGAAGATCCCAGGTACCGGTATTGAATTCATGTTACGAAGAATGGATCCCAACATTAAATTTAATGCAAATACGCCAGTAATTCTATGAAAAAATACAAATTATATTGTATATTTAAGTTTCAATAACCTGTATATCAGTATGTTAAGATTATAATATGGCGGTTGAGTGGAGATTCCGACGGTGCAATAATTAATTACATATATGCAGATACGGTGAAAAACAGTCAGATTATCCAGATTTGGATTTAGCGGATAAATAAAAATTATTCAAAATCCATAAAACATATGTCCAATTAAAACCCATCAATTATGAATCAAAAATTCTACTCTTTGAAGACTTTAGGTCTGCTTATGCTTTTTCTTGCCGGGCAATGCCTGCCTGCCCAAGCACAGGTCGTTGATGAGATATCTGTTATATCTACACATGATACCGATATTGGTTCCGGCCATAATAATACGGATGTTGGCCACAAAACGCAGATCCGAATGGCCAATACGACACTGGACAATCCTGCTTCGTATGATACCTATTTGAAATTTAATGTCAAGGACAGTATAGAGATTCCGGAAGGAATGATCGTTCTCTCTGCCAAGGTAAAAGTTTCCACAACTACTAACCAGGGGCCTGCAGCACCTGATTTTATTGTCCTGCATGTTGCGAACGATAACTGGAATGAAGATGCTACCATCCCGGTTGACCAGGCACCAGATTTTGGTGTGGTATATACGGATACATTGGATCGCACCTCATTTTCAGGTGGGAATGCAACTTTTCTCAGCCTGGACGTAACCAATGCCCTGCTGGCAGAACTGGCCGATCAGGACAGTTTAATGACCATCAGGGTCGATAACCTTGCAGAATCATTTTATGCTGCCGGCTCACGAGATATGCTCAATGTTACTGATCCTACCAGCTGGGAGTATGGCTGGGCTCCCCCAAGGCTTCATGTTTATTATGGCCATGAACCCGATTCCATTTTCAGTGATATAGCTGATTTTGGGAATGTCAAGAATTATACAACACTCATTAACAGTAGTCCCGATAAAAGACTCTGGTATAATGAGGTTGGGATATGGGTTGTTGTTGGGGAAGACGGTGATACCCGTCTCAAACTCAATGAAAGACCTGCCCCGATCAACGGTACACCTGGAGGTTATGCCATCTATGATCTGGATACATATGGTGACTTTGATATTAGTGTGAAGGCAAAACTCAATAAGCTTAAAGATGATGCGCTGGACCCAAAAGCTGATTTTATGGTTGTATTTGGATATGAGGATTATCTGGAATATTCCTATA
>CAYOUP010000409.1:0-2535 GCA_964407125.1 uncultured Hyphomicrobiaceae bacterium
ACGTCGAGGCCGACCTTGGCGAGATCCGCCTGGATGGCTGCGCCCATCGCCACCGGGTCGAGCATGCCGGAGCCGCCTTCAGTGACGTAGAAGGTGAGCTTGGCATTTTCGGCGCCCGCCTCTTTCAGCAGTGCCTTGGCCTTCTCGATGTCATGCGGATAGGGCTGAAGGCTTTCATTATAGGCCCATGCAAAAGCCGGAGGTGTTGGCCCGGAAGCGACGACTGCCGTTCCCTGAAGCACATTCTCGACCAGCGCTTTCTTGTCGATGGCGTAGTTGATCGCCTGACGCACGCGTTTATCCGCAAACGGACCTTCCTTGGTGTTCAGGATTAGGAACCACAGATGCGGTCCGGCCTGTTCAAGAACCTTGAAGTTGGGATCGTTCGCGAAGGTGGCGACATTGTCCGGCGGCACTTCGACCATGACATCCACGCCGCCGGAAAGCATTTCCGCAACGCGCGTATTCGGGTCGGTGATCGGGCGGAAGACGACAGCCTGCAGCTTCGGCGCGCCGTCCCAGTAATCGGGATTGGCTTCCACAACGACCTTGGCGTTGGATTCCCATTCGGCGAATTTGAACGGACCGGTGCCGGAGGGATTGCGGCCGAAATCCTTGCCGTATTTCTTGACCGCTTCAGGGGAAACGATCAGGCCGGTGGGATAGGCAAGGTTGGAGAGAAACGGCGCATAAGGCTCCTTCAGGGTGAAGACAACCGTCTGCGCGTCCGGTGCTTCGACCTTGTCGACGGCGCTGAAGAAGAAGCTGAGCGGGAACGGCCCGGTGTCGTGATAGGGGTGATCTTCATTCAGCATGCGTTCGAAATTGAATTTGACCGCTTCCGCGTTGAAGTCGCTCCCGTCATGGAATTTCACACCTTCACGGAGCTTGAAGGTGTAGGTCAGTCCGTCATCGGATATGGTCCAGCTTTCCGCAAGCGCCGGTTCGACTTCAAGCGTGCCGGATTTATAGCGGACCAGACCGTCATAGACATTCATCAGGATACGGAAATCATTGACGGCGGTCACTGCATGGGGATCGAGCGATTTCGGCTCGGCGATCTGGGCGACGATGAGAACGCCCGGCGGTGTCTGCGCGGCAGCGATTCCCGTTTGCGAGAGCGCAAGCAGGACCGCCCCCAATCCAAGTATCGTTTGTCGGATAAAAGTCAGCATCGGCAGAACTCCTGAGGTTGCCGTTGAACTGGAATTGGACCCCAATAATTATTCATGATAAATTATGATCTGTCAAAAATTGATCATTATAAAATAAGGCTCAATCGAGCCGTGCTCGGACAGGGAGGTAAATGACTGTCAGGTCTCATGAAAATCTGATTGGTACGCTGACGATCAATCTGAACCGCCTCAAAGCCGATATGAAGGCGGTGAACGCGCTTGGAAAATTTGACGGCGTGCCGGGGGTCAACCGTGTCAGCTTTTCCGATGCCGATATGGCGGGGCGGCGCTGGCTGATGCAGCGCATGAAAGACGCCGGGCTGGAGGCGCGGATGGATGCGGCCGGCAATGTCTTCGGACGATGGACGCCGGCGGGTGGCGCTGACCGGCTTGTCGTCCTGGCGGGATCTCATCTCGATACGGTTCCGCAAGGCGGCGCCTATGACGGCACGCTTGGCGTATGCGCGGCACTCGAAGCCGTCCGTACCATGAAAGAAGTCGGTTTGAAGCCGGTACGTCCGGTCGAAGTCGTGTGCACGGCGGATGAGGAAGGCCGTTTTGGCGGCATGCTCGGTTCGCAAGCCATTTGCGGCGAAGTTGGTCCGGACTGGATCGAGGCGGCGGTCGATGACACGGGTATTCGGCTTGCGGACGCAATGCGGGAACAGGGGCTCGACCCTGCCGCAGTCGCTCCAGGTAATCCCAGCGAAATTGCGGTCTTTCTGGAACTTCATATCGAGCAGGGCCCTGTTCTGGAACGCGAGGGACTTTCCATCGGCGTCGTCAATGCAATTTCCGGCGTGTTCAACTGGACGGTGACTCTGACGGGCGAGGCCAACCATTCCGGGACGACGCCGATGAATATGCGCCGCGATGCCTTTCGCGGGCTTGCCGAATTCGGCGCCGCAATTCCTGCTATACTGAAAGAAGCAGGCGGACCGGAAACCCGCTTGACGGTCGGCAAGGTTGAACTGTCACCGAATTTCCCCCATAGCGTTGCCGGCCGCGCCGTGTTCTCGATCATCGGACGCGATATTGAAGAAGCACGCATGACGGCGCTGGCCTCTGCCTGCGAGACCGCAATTGATAAAGCTGCTGAGGCACATGGGCTGACGGTCGATATTGCCCCAAAAAGCTGGCTACCACCGACACGGCTCGATAATGAAGTTTGTACCCGGATCATGGAGATTGCGCAGACGGCTGGATATTCCTCACGAGTGATCACCTCGGGCGCCGGACATGACGCGCAGACATTTGCCCGTCACATTCCTGCAGGTCTGATCTTTACGCCTTCCATTGGAGGTATCAGCCACTCTCCGGACGAGCTGACGGAATGGGTCGATATTGAGAGAAGCGCGAA
>CAYOUP010000410.1:0-2530 GCA_964407125.1 uncultured Hyphomicrobiaceae bacterium
AATTATATAATTACATAATTGTATTAATATCTTAAGTTTAAATGAATTGTTTTTTTTAAATCATATAATATTTTAACAATAATATAATAGTATTTTAACATTTGATGTATATATTATTTTAATACACGAAAGGAATTTTTATTTTATGGAAACAAGGAATGGTGTGGATAAATTATTATCTATATTTGATTTAAATATATATAAGGCCCTTAATCTGGCGGAAAATATCTCGACGAGGGTGATGTTCAGGTATGATAAAGAAACAAACAGGAATGAATTCACGGTCCTTAATAAAGGAATAAACCGAGAAATGTGTCACCGGATCGAAAGCTGGTTGGAGAATAATATCAAAGATTTTAATGAGATAACCAACTTGAAGGCCGGGAAGATGGTTGCGGAGGAGATGGGAAAATCTATTGCTCACTGAGAGCGACCAATTACTCTAACTCATATTTCTCTCATATTTGCCAGTCGTTATCTCTTTTTAGGTTATTCTGCTAATACCCTTACAAGATTATAATATATCCTAAATAATAGCCTAACAATTCAAGCTTATTTTACCTTTCATGATCATTACTTAGTCCAACAATGAGAAAATCCCTATGTGATATATCCATTAGGATTTTTTCAATCAGATTAATGGTTCCGAGGAGTCAACCCTTAACGGAACCTATCCTATCAGCCAACCCCTATATATGTTTACAGTAGGCTGACCTAAGCTGGATTCCTTGAATATAATCAATTTTGTGCTCCATCCCCAAAAGGGTCAGAAGTATACGGGTTGTTGCCCAAAGCTAGTATTTAGAAAATATTCCGAACAAAAATTTTGATCCCGTTTTAAGAATTTCAAAAGTAAGACAAAGATAATAATTCAAGTTTTAAAACAGACTTTAGCCGATTATAAGACCAAACAATAAGACCTTTGAGGTATTGAGAATCGGTTCTCCGGTATTCTAGGACATTGCTCTTTGACATTCTTGGCTTCGGCTGATCAATTAGTATCTTAATGTTTTGTATGGCTGCGATGAGATAATCTTGGATCTCCATTCGCCAGAGGTTTCGCCACCTTGCGCGTTTGAAACCATATTGTGTGGATCTGGCAAAGGAACGTTCAGACAAATGTTTGCGAGTCTTTAAGTCTACTTTAGATTCCTTGCTTTTTGTGCTCTTAACTATTGCATCCAGATCATCTTGCCTTACATGCCTTTTCAATGTTCGACCAGACTTGGATCGAGTGCATTTATCTCTGAGATGGCATTCATTACATGCTTTTGAGGAAGCTTTGTATTCATAATGCTTCCGCTTCTTTTTGAATTTTTGTCTCGTTAACACATTATTTGCTGGGCAAATAAAAGTGTCGGTATCTGTATTGTAAATAAAATCTTTCTTCGAGAAAATGCCCTTTCGTCTGCCAGAGCCCCTGTTAGATTCTTCAATAGAAGGGATATGAGTTTTTATCCCCTTGTCATGGCAATGGAGATAATTTTCGATAGAGCCATATTTGGTGTCAGCCACCACAGTATCTATTTTTTTGCGAGTATTCTGTTCATGAAGATCGATCATTTCATCAAGAACATCACCATCATCAACAGATCCTGTTGTGACTTTAGTAGCTGTAATGACTTCATGTTTTTCATCCACTGCCCGGTGTGTCTTATAACGTAACTTAGATACCCCTTTCCCTTGCCGGACTACTGAAGCATCAGGATCTGTGGTGGACATGTATTGCTTATTAGCCGGTGTGGTCTTTTGTCTTTTGATATCATCCAAACGTTCTTCAAGATGTCGATAGCTTTTATTTAAATACTTCTTTAAGCTTTGGGTGTTTATAACAGAGTTGTTGGATGCATTAGCATCGACAAGGCTTGAATCAACAAATGATTTGCTGCCATCAACAAGACCGGCTTCTACACATTGCCAGAGTATTAGTTCAAAAAATTTCTTGAAGGTGTCTACACCCCACCTGGTGCGGGCTTTGCTCAACACACTGTGATTTGGAATATCATCTTCCAGGTCGTAGCCAAGAAACCATAACCAATCAAGTCTCAAAGGTAAGGTTGCCATCAGTTCACGTTCAGATCTTACATTGTAGAGAATTAAGAGCAGCATCAATTTGAGAATAACAGGAGGAGGAACAGAGACATTGCCTTTTATACCGTAAACATGTTTGACCTCCTTGTAGATAAAATCAAAGTCAATTTGTTTATGTATGTCTCTTAGGATATGATCCTTGGGAATTCGTTTATCAAGATTGAAGCCTGTAATGAAGAGTTTGTGCTGATAGTCAGCTTGTCGACCCATCATGGCGATACTCCTTAGGTTAATTTCGCCATAATTATATAATAAAAATACAATATGTCAATAAAATAACATTAAATAGCATTAATAATACTATTTACTAAAATTATAAACCACCTTTAATTAATAACACTTACTTATTTTAGCGGTTTTTGTATGGAAAATTATTTGGGCAACAACCCGTTAAAGGGCGAGTCAAGAGAAAAAACACCTCACCATTGAAAAAATATCT
>CAYOUP010000411.1:0-2140 GCA_964407125.1 uncultured Hyphomicrobiaceae bacterium
ATAATCTCAGCATGTCGGGCCCGTCAACAGCAATCCCATACCGAATATTTCAGCGGTTGAAATGATTTATCCGCGTTCATTGACATGACCGTTATGTCGTGGCGGTGCGCTATTGCGGCTTATCAGGCTGGATGTTGCGGCAACTCAGGAGCGGAATTTTTGTTAGAAGGAGGCTCTTTCACTGAATTCGAAGCGCTGCTTCGTCTTTTCGCTTTCATATCGGATTTGCCCGACAATTGGTTCGCAGCCCCATCTTCGCAGGGCCACGCTATTCGGTCCGAAGCGATGAGGACTCAATTATCCTTCTCTTCAGCGTCGATCCGGGCGGCCAGCTCTTCGCCGCGATCCCGGCTTTTCTTATAAGCATCCCGCGCGGTCAGCCGTCCGACATAGGCGATGAACTCATCCCGCTTGGGAATAATGTTGAACATCATGCCGAAATTGAGCGTTGATCCGAGAATAAGGTCGGCGGTGGTGAAGCGGTCGCCCGCGACATATTCAGCATTTGTAACCGCACTGGAGACAGCGTCCATGACGCAGTCGAAATCGCCATAGCCGACGGTCGACGGTGCAACCGGCGGGCGGTTGAATGCCTTGTCGGTCATGGCGGGCTCGATGCAGCTCGGTGCAAAGAATATCCAGCGATAATAGGGGCCGCGATTGGGATCGCTTGGAGACGGTGCGAGATCGGCCTGAGGGAACGCGTCGGCCAGATAGGTGCAAATGGCGCTGACTTCGGTCACGACAATGCCGCGATGCTGGATGGCGGGCACCTTGCCCATCGGATTGATCGCCAGATAGCCGGGTTTCTTGTGCTCGCCCTTCTTCAAGCGCAACAGTTCAAGGTGATAAGGGACACCAGTTTCCTCCAGCATCCACAGGACGGTGCCGGCCCTCGTTCTGGGGGCATAATAGAAAATCAGATCCTGCGACGCCATGATCGTTCCTCGAAATTGAAATGACCGGCCGCATCGGGCCGGTCACAGTAAAACGAAAGACAGCTTCAGAAAACTGAAAACGCAGCGCGATTTACTGCTTCTTGGCAGCTTCTTCCTGCTGTTTTTTCACAATCGCCTTGTCGCGCGCTTCTTTGGCCGCGAGAATCTGGCGCTCACGGATCGACATCATCAGACGCTTGCGGGCTTCCTTGTACTGAGCGTTGTCGACCGGTTCGCCTTCCAGCGTCTTCGTGAAACCGGCCAGCGGGACATCAGGGAACGCGATAGCCTGACCGGCGAGGTTGATCGCGGCAACCACGATCTTCTGCCCGTTTTTCATCTCGTTGACGATTTCGTCAGTCGCTTCCGCTTCAGCCGTGCAGCCTGCGATATGGCAAAGCGTATATTTCATCGCTATCGGCTTGTTTTCGTCGATTTTCATCTGAATGCCGGGCGGCAGCGCCATGCCGAGTGGAACCATGACCATCAGGGCTTTCTTGTCCTGGCCCTCAACCTGGCGGATGGCTGCGGATACGACGACCTGACCGGTGCGGCCGTCGATGTGCTCATGATGAGTCAGGCAGACATCGAGCGTCTTCTTCTTTTCCTTATCTGTGATGTCAGGTGCCTTTTCGCACAGCTTTACCCATGCGCTCTGCTGTTCCTTGTTATCCTGCGCGCTCGCAGGGGCCGTTGCGAAGCCAGCGCTCATCGCAACTGCGAAGGCGATAAGACCGGCGCGTTTGCCAATGCCCTTCATACCCGTAACTTCCTTTGCAACCATGTCCTAGACCTTTCAATTCCCACGCGGGCAAGAGCCGAAAACCGATGCCGCTACCGCCGATGCTCCCCAAGCACAGCCAGACCACCGCAATCACTATCGCATGTCAAGCCAGCGCCTTTCCTGCATGAGTTACCTGAGCAGGCGTCCAAACACCCAAATACGGCATTCCCATGACGATCGCCTTATTTAACATTTTTTACACATTACAAAGACGCAAGTCACCGCGCGACGCTACGCTCATTCCGAACGGCTTTTACATATCACGACCGGCTGGGAAAACGATTGCAAACCGGCATCAGTAAGACAGTTTTTCTCCCGTAAAAATATGTTATGCGGAAGGCAGAAGCTCCGGCTTGATAAGGATCAGCACCAATGAGAAACGCTCATCTGTCGCCGCTCATCGTGTTTCTGGCAGTCC
>CAYOUP010000411.1:2150-2504 GCA_964407125.1 uncultured Hyphomicrobiaceae bacterium
CTTTTTGCGCAATCGTCCGTTCACGGCATCGCCATGCACGGCAAGGTGAAGTATCCGCCGGACTTCACCCATTTCAGCTACGTCAATCCGGATGCGCCGAAGGGCGGGCGGCTGACGATCGCGGAACTGGGCACCTTCGACAGCCTCAATCCGTTGGTGATCAACGGCAACGCAGTCTGGCCCGTTCGATCCTATATTTACGAGAGCCTTCTGGCGCGATCGTATGACGAGCCGTTTTCGCTTTACGGCCTGCTTGCGGAGTCCGTCGAGATGCCCGAGGACCGCTCATGGGTTTCATTCACGCTACGCCCGGAAGCAAGATTTTCAGACGGCAAGTCGGTCACAGCCGATGAT